>CAMLJR010000073.1 GCA_946480345.1 uncultured Spongiibacteraceae bacterium | reverse complement strand
TCTTGGTAATCGCGAGCGGCCAGTGTGCTGCGCATCGCGGTAGGGTCGAGATTACGCTCGGGCTTCGGAGCCAGCGGTAGCGTCGATTCGATAGAACGCAGCGGTAAACGGTCGTACCCGTAGACACGCGCCAGCTCTTCGATCAAATCCACTTCGATGTTGAGATCGAATCGCCAGCTCGGCACCAGGGTCATCCAACCCTCATTGGTACGCTCGATCGTCAGCCCCAATCCTTCGAGTATCGCTTCAACGTCGCTATCGCTAATGTCGATGCCAAGCAGACGCGGAATCGCTGCACGACGCAATGCTATGGTCGCATTGGACGGTAATTGATCGTTGGCCACTTCAATGACCGGACCTGCCTGACCGCCGACGATATCGAGAATAAGGCGGGTTGCGCGCTCTATAGCGCGGACCTGCAACTGGTGATCAACCCCTCGCTCGAAACGATGCGAAGACTCGGTATGCAGTCCGTAGGCCCGGGCGCGCCCGGCTAACAGGTGAGGAGCAAAGAACGCTGATTCGAGAAGGACGTGGCGCGTCGAACCGCTCACAGCGGATTCTTTTCCACCCATGATGCCGGCCAACGCCAGCGGACGCTCGTGATCGGCGATGACCAAGGTATCGGCACGCAACTTAAGCTCCTGGCCATCGAGTGTGGTCAGTGTTTCGCCCGGAGTCGCAAGGCGAACACGAATGCCGCCGCTAAGCAGTTCAAAATCGAAGGCATGCATCGGTTGACCGAGCTCAAGCATGACGTAATTAGTGATATCGACGATTGGATCGATGCTGCGGATGCCACAACGACGAAGCCGTTCAATCAACCATTGAGGAGCCGCGCGGCTCGGATCGACATTACGAATCACTCGCCCCACGTAGCGCGGACACTCCGCAGCGGCTTGAATCTCGACAGGGATAACATCGTCGATCTCATGCGCAACAGCAGGTGTCGGAACCGCCTGAACAGGCAGCTTATTCAATACGCCAACTTCGCGCGCGAGACCGGCAACACTCAAACAATCGGCACGATTGGGCGTAACACCAAGTTCGATTTGATGATCATCGAGATGAAGGTAATCGCGAAGATTTGTGCCGACCGGAGCGTCGATTGGTAACTCAAGCAGCCCCTCGGATTGCTCGGCCAGCCCCAGCTCCTCAGCGGCGCATAGCATGCCGAATGATTCAATACCGCGCAGCTTCGCTTTCTTGATCGCAAAATCGTCCGGCAGTAGAGCACCTAGCTGGGCGAAGGGAATCTTCAGGCCAAGCCGCGCATTGCTGGCGCCGCACACCACCTGCACTGTCTCAACACCATTGGAAACCTGACAGACTCGAAGCTTGTCAGCATCCGGATGCTGTGCAATAGCGGTTATCTCACCCACTACTACGCCGCTAAATGGTCCAGCCACCGGTGTCAGAGCATCAACCTCCAGCCCTGCCATTGTCAGCTGAGCCGAAAGCTGTTCGGTTGTCAGCTGGGGATTGACCCAATCACGCAGCCATAATTCGTTAATTTTCATTGTATTAAACCGTAATCCTAAAGCTGGTCTTAATGAAACTGCGCGAGAAATCTCAAATCGTTCTCAAAGAACAAGCGCAAATCATTGACGCCATAGCGAAGCATGGCCAAGCGCTCAACGCCCATACCAAACGCGAAACCCCGATACTGCTCGGGATCAATTCCCGACATTTCGAGCACGCGCGGATGCACCATGCCGCAACCCATCACCTCGAGCCACCCGGTCTGCTTGCATACCCGGCAACCGGAGCCACCACAAATTACACAACCAATATCCACTTCGGCGGATGGTTCGGTAAAAGGAAAATAGGAGGGTCGAAAGCGAACCTTCGAGTCCTGCTCGAAGAACACTTGAAGAAATTCACGAATAACGCCGCGCAACTCAGCGAAAGTACTGCTTTTACTAATGAGCAGCCCTTCGACCTGATGAAACATCGGCGAGTGGGTCAGATCCGAATCGCAGCGGTAAACGCGGCCAGGACAGACAATCTTGAACGGCGGTTTACGATTCTCCATTGTCCGCACTTGAACTGGAGACGTATGAGTACGCAGTACGCTGGTATCGTCGACATAAAAGGTGTCGTGCATTGCCCGCGCCGGGTGATGCGCAGGAATATTCAATGCTTCGAAATTGTAATAGTCACTCTCGATTTCCGGCCCCTCTTCGACCTCAAACCCAGCCGCTTCGAAAAAACCGCAGATACGTTCAATCGTCTGAGTGATCGGGTGCAAGCCGCCAAGGTGTTGACCTCGACCAGGCAGCGTCACATCGATTTTTTCGCCGGCCAACTTGGCCGCGATCGCCGATTGTTCGAGCAACTGGCGCTTCGCGCCTATTTCGCTCTGCAATACCTCTTTGACGCGATTGATCTCGGCACCAGCCGCTGGACGTTGCTCGGGCGGCAGTTGGCCAAGCCCTTTCAGCAAGTCGGTTAGGCTGCCTTTCTTTCCCAAATATTGCACGCGCAGATCTTCCAGCGCGGTGATGTCCAACGCTGCATCAATTGCCTGTCTTGCCGTAACCGCCAGCGTTTCCAGATTGTCCATTGCATCCTCGGACTCAAAATGCGAATTGCGAAAACAAAAAAGGGAAAGAGCTTGCAGCCCTTTCCCTGTCCGGTCGGTAGCGTTGCTGCCGCTACCTGCTCTCGCCCCCTCGGAAAGAGAGCGAGGCTGATTACGCCAAGGCTGCTTTTGCTTGCGCTACGACAGCGGCAAAAGCGGGCTTGTCGTGCACCGCCAGATCAGCCAACACACGGCGATCGAGGCCGATATTCGCTTTGCGCAAACCAGCGATCAAACGGCTATAGCCGAGACCATTGGCGCGGGATTGTGCGTTGATACGAACGATCCACAATGCGCGGAACTGACGCTTACGCTGACGACGATCGCGATAGGCATATTGGCCTGCCTTGATTACCGCCTGCTTGGCGACACGGAAGGTACGCGAACGGGCACCGTAATAACCTTTCGCAAGTTTCAAAATTTTCTTGTGACGGCGACGAGCGGTCACACCACGTTTTACACGAGCCATTTACTAATTCCTCGAAAGATGGATGAGACCTTATTGACCAGCCAACATGCGCTCTACACGAGCGATATCAGTCGGGTGCAGAAGATCGGTGCCGCGCAGCTGACGCTTACGCTTCGTCGTCATCTTGGTAAGGATGTGGCTCTTGTTAGCGTGTTTGTGCTTGAAGCCGCTTGCCGTTTTCTGGAAGCGCTTCTTCGCCCCGCTATGGGATTTCATTTTTGGCATGGGTAGTACTCCGCATTGGATAATAAATGTAAAGCGATCACTGCCAGACGATCACTTTTTCTTTTTCGGGGCCAGCACCATCGTCAACTGACGACCTTCCATTTTCGGGAATTGCTCCACGGTGCTCATCTCGGCGAGGTCAGCTTCGACCCGCTTCAACAGCTCCATGCCAATTTCCTGGTGCGCCAGTTCACGACCGCGAAACCGCAGCGTGACTTTGGCTTTGTCCCCATGCTCTAGGAAACGTATCAGGTTGCGTAGCTTTACCTGATAATCCCCTTCTTCCGTCCCTGGTCGAAACTTCATTTCTTTAACTTGGGTGCGTACTTGTTTTTTCTTGGCCTCGTTTTGTTGCTTTTTGGCCTCGTACACATACTTGTTGTAATCCATCACCTTACAAACAACCGGGTCTGCATCGGCGATTTGCACCAGATCTACACCGGCCGTCTCTGCTGCGGCAAGGGCTTCGGCAAGCGGGACAATACCGACCTGCGAACCATCGAAACCGATCAACCGAACTTCGCGGGCGCGAATGTCTTCATTCATCAATACCCGCTTATCTTTGTCTGTTGTCTTGCCGCCAACGGCCTTGATCTCGCGTTTGATTGTCAGTTCTCCAGTTAATTTGAAACTACAGTAGTTTGAAACTAAAGCGCACGACCGCGACGCGATACGTCCCCCGCGAGGAGGTCCAGACAAGCCTGCAGGCTGATTGAACCGAGATCCTCGCCGCTACGTGTGCGCACGGCTATGGTTTGAGTTTCGACTTCCCGATCGCCGATAACCAGCAGATAGGGAACCTTCTGAATTGTGTGCTCGCGGATTTTAAAGCCGATCTTCTCATTTCTCAAGTCGGCTTCTACGCGAAAACCATTGTTTTGCAACGTTTCTTCGAGCTCGCGCGCATATTGAGCCTGATTATCAGTGATATTCAGTACCACAGCTTGCGTCGGCGCGAGCCAGGTCGGGAACGCACCTTCGTAATGCTCGATCAGAATTCCGATAAAACGCTCGAACGAACCAAGGATCGCCCGATGCAACATGACCGGAGTCTGCCGCGAGCCATCCTCCGCGACATATTGCGCATCGAGCCGACCCGGCATCGAGAAATCGACCTGAATCGTACCGAGCTGCCAGACACGACCGATGCAATCCTTCAGCGAGAACTCGATCTTCGGCCCATAAAACGCACCCTCTCCGGGCAATTCTTCCCATGGCAGATTCTTCGAATCGAGTGCATCGGCGAGCGCTTTCTCTGCCTTATCCCATCCCTCATCGCTGCCGACGCGATTTTCTGGTCGCGTGGATAAGCGATAGATGACCTCACTAAAGCCGAAGTCGGCATAAACCTCATGCAGGAAATCGATAAAGCGCGCGACTTCCGGCTGGATTTGCTGCTCGGTGCAGAAAATATGCGCATCGTCCTGCGTAAATCCGCGGACGCGCATGATTCCGTGCAACGATCCCGACGGTTCGTATCGGTGACATGAACCGAATTCGGATAGCCGCAGCGGCAGATCGCGATAGCTCTTCAGCCCCTGATTGAACACCTGCACGTGACAAGGACAGTTCATCGGCTTAACCGCGTACATGCGCTCTTCGATATCGAGCGTAAACATGTTGCTGCCGTACTTATCGGCATGGCCGGAGCGCTGCCATAAATCGATATCGACGACCTGCGGCGTGCGAATTTCCTGATAGCCATGACGCTGCTGTTTGTCGCGCATGTACTGCTCGATCGTTTTGTAGATCGTCCAGCCACGCGGATGCCAGAACACCATGCCCGGCGCTTCTTCCTGAGCGTGAAACAAACCGAGCTTCTTGCCTATTTTGCGATGATCGCGTTTTTCCGCTTCTTCGATACGATGCAGATAAGCTTTCAGCTCTTTCGGATTCGCCCATGCGGTGCCGTAAATGCGCTGCAGCATTTCGTTCTTCGAATCGCCACGCCAATACGCGCCCGCGACTTTTGTCAGCTTGAACGCTTTCAGTTTGCCGGTGCTCGGCACATGGGGACCGCGACACAGATCCATCCATTCGCCTTGCTTATAAACGGATATCTCTTCGCCAGCAGGCAATTCCTTGATGATTTCGACTTTGTATTTTTCGCCGAGCGCATCGAACGCAGCGACGGCCTCATCGCGCGACATGACAACGCGCTGCACAGACAAATCGCGCTGCGTAATTTCCGTCATACGCTGCTCGATTTTTTCGAGATCTTCCGGTGTAAACGCGCGCTGATACGCGAAATCGTAAAAGAAGCCATCATCGATCACAGGACCAATCGTCACCTGCGCGCCGGGAAACAAATCCTGCACGGCCATCGCAAGCAAATGCGCGGTCGAATGGCGAATAACTTCAAGCCCGTCAGGATCACGCTCGGTGACGATGCCAAGCGATACATCTTCATTAATAAGGAAACTGGTATCGACCAGCTTGCCGTTCACGCGGCCAGCCAATGCAGCCTTCGCTAAGCCGGGGCCAATATCGGCGGCGACGTCTGCAACAGTGATCGGTTGCGCAAATTGACGCTGACTACCATCGGGAAGAGTAATTGCGGGCATGGCAAGGTTCCTGTGTCAGTGGTGGCCGGTACCAGAGGCCACATGAAGAACAAATGTAGATGGATTGTAAAACTCAGTACGCTGAACAATTTCAGAGGGCGCGCATTTCAACATAGGCCACCGATGCTGTAAACCTAAGACCCGAACACAACAATTAAACGGTGCCGCGATCGCTAGTCACGGCGACATCCCATTTGCGGCCACAAATAAAATTAAACGCAACCCCAACAATATTGCCAAAACCCGGAAAAAACTCGCATGAAATAACCAAAAAACATGCGAGTAACGAATTCACATTACCAATTCCATAATTTTTCTTAATGTTCAGAGGGATGCGAATTTTCCGAGCTAAGATGCTGGCACAACATCTGCCGCCATATACGGCACGATGACGAACAAATATTGCGGTGATAGGCGATGTCTACCAATTTAATTCATTTTGATAAAGCGGATACGGGCTCTAACGACTCATTAAGGGCGCGTTCACTGACATGCTTTTTTTCCGCTGCGCTATGCACCAGTCTGCCGATGTCAGCAGCGTTTGCTGCGGATGCCCCCACCGGAGGTAAACCTGACACTCGCGCCTTCATCCTCAGCAACACCTACATCCCGGCAACCGAGGCTCCCAATGATTGCCCGGCGCTCACGCCAGGAGCGCCTGAAGTCTTTTTGCATTCGCTGCCCCCGGAGCAACAGAAAAATTTCGATTCTCCGGATAAGCACGAACCCCTATTCGCGCTGATGCATGAAAAATTGGGTTTCAAATGGTTTCGTATGCTGCCACGCAGCGTTGCCAAATCAACCGAAGTCAAACGAGCTGGCTATCAAATTTTACCCGTCGATAACGATCCGGCCTCGATTAACATCGACGATGTTCGTACGCAGACAGGCATTCCCGACGGCAAAGGGGCCATCGTTTTCAATCACACCGTCGTTGCTTACGACAGCTGTACCAACCCCGAAGATTTTCCGATGCTAAATCGCGGCTTTCAGCCATTCGGCGGCAAAGTAGCTTTTGGCATGAATCTCGACAATAAAGGTGGGCGTAATAATTTCACCAATCCGAGTGGCGACAAAAATGTCGACAACCAGTTGTGGCGCGTACTTGGTTGTTCAAAGCAATTTCGCGAATTCGGTAATCGCAAAAATATAGAAAACGTGCTGGACTCGGCTGCAGCCCCAACGCTGATCGAAATTTCCGGCATCGATAACGAACACAACGATAATCATGTTGAGGTTCGCATTTATGCCAGTGCCGATCCGCTCCTCACCGACAGTCGCGGACGCGCACTCGCCAATAGCACTTACTCCGCCGTTCCAAAGCCGGCATTGACCGCACATGCTCGCGGTCGCATCGTCGATAGCGTGCTGATCACGGAACCGACCGATATTCATCTTCGCTACAAGGAACAGATTGTCGATAACGTCCGCGAGCTGCGCGGAGCGCGTATCCGCGCGACATTGAAACCTGATGGATCGATCGAAGGTGGATTCTTCGGTTATTACACGATCAAGAGCTTCTATGACTCGATTCGGCAGATGACTCAGCTCGGCGCCAACCTGTCGAGTATTTCGTGCGCGACTATTTATAACGCCGTGCATCAGTACGCCGATGGTTATCCTGATCCTGAAACTGGACGCAACACAGCGATTTCATCGGCGCTAAGTTTTTTTGGTGTCCCCGCTTTCGTTGTAAAACCCGCTGATAAATCCACTGTCGTCAATACTCACTGAAGATTCCCATGATGTCTGTTGTCGCTGTAAAGAAAAGTCTCCGCACACCTCAATATTTCTTGTTGTGCCTTTCACTGGGTTTTTCGGCCAGCGTAGTGCCGCTCTCCGCTACTGCGAGTGCCACTAAACAAAACGCTGCCGCATCGGTTGCGTTGCGCCGTTTGACCGAACCGCAATATCGCCAATCGATCGCTGATATTTTCGGTTCGGATATTAAAGTGATCGGCAATTTCGAACCGGATATTCGCGTACACGGCTTGCTCGCCGAAGGCACCACGCGTGTCGCCGTTACACCGAATGGTTTGGAGCAATATGAAAATATTGCGCGCGGTATCGCGGGACAGGTTATCGACGAGCAGCATTGGCCTAAGCTCGTCGGCTGTGCTCCTCAAAAAGGCGATACCAATGGCGCCCGTTGCGCTGCTGATTTTTTCGAGCGCACCGGAAAAAAACTGTATCGCCGGCCATTGCAAAAAGATGAAATAAAAATCGCCGTCAACAACACATTGGCTAGCGCAAAAAAACTCGGAAGTTTCCAAGCCGGTCTCGGCGCTGCGCTCGCGGGGATGCTCACGAGTCCTGATTTCTTGTTTCGCGTAGAGCGCACTGTCGCCGACGCCAACAATCCAGGCGGCATGTCGCTTGATGCATGGTCGAAGGCATCGCGCTTAAGTTATTTCCTGTGGAACACCACACCGGACGACGAATTACTCAAAGCGGCAGAGCGTGGCGATTTAAACAATCCCGAAGGTCTTTCGCGCCAAGTCGAACGGTTAATGGCATCGCCGCGTTTCAACGATGGCGTGCGCGCATTTTTCGATGATTTTCTGCGACTCGATGGCCTGACCACACTGTCGAAGGATGGCGTGATTTATCCGGCATTTTCTGCTCGCGCTGCCAGCGATGCTCGCGAGCAAACGTTGCGGACGATCAGTGAAGTGCTCGTGCATCAAGGCGGCAGTTATCTCGATCTTTTTACGACTCGACGCTTTGCGATGAATCGCACGCTGGGGCCGCTATATAACATCCCCGTCGCCAGCAAAGATTGGTCGTTTTATGAATTTCCGGAGGACGATCCGCGTCGTGGACTACTGACACAGGTAAGTTTTCTTGCTGCGCATTCGCACCCCGGCCGCACTTCACCTACTTTACGCGGCAAAGCCATTCGCGAAATTCTGATGTGCGAGGAAGTGCCGGCACCGCCCGCGAATGTGAATTTCGCAGTCGTGCAGGATGTCGACAACCCGGTATTACGCACCACTCGCGAACGCGTGAACGCGCATTTGAATGATGAAGAGTGCGCAAGCTGCCACAAAAAAACCGATCCAATCGGTCTTGGGCTTGAGAAATTCGATGGCGTCGGGCAATTCCGCGCGATGGAAAACAATGCACCGATCGATGTCAGCGGCGATCTCGATAAAGTCACTTACAACGGCGCCGCAGAACTCGGCGCGGTGATGGCGAAATCGCCTGCGGTAGCCGCATGCCTTGTGCAATCGACTTATCGGTATGCCGTCGGCCGCGGTATCGAAAAAGATGAAAGAGCTGTTGTCGATTCCTACGAACAATTGTTCCTCAACAATGGTTACCGCTTCGTCGATTTAATGCGCGCCATTGCAGCGAATCCCGATTTTTATTCGATCAGTGCCGTTGCCGCTCGTAAAAACGTGGGTAATGGCGAGGAGAAATCATCATGAAAAGCAACATGACGCGTCGCAATTTCACATTGCGCGGCTTGATGGGCGGCGCAGCCGTGACAGTTGGAGTGCCATTGCTCGAATTTTTCCTCGATGCGAATGGCAAAGCCTATGCCGCTAATTTAGGCGGCGGTCAGCTGCCTTTACGCTTCGGCACCTGGTTCTGGGGTTGCGGCATGATTCCATCGCGTTGGGTGCCAAAAACCATCGGCGAAAATTACGATCTGCTGCCGCAACTCGCACCCATTAAAGCCGTTCAGCAACACATTAATATTTTGTCGGGCTTCGATGTCGAGCTTGGCGCGAAAAGCAATCAACCGCATATTTCCGGCCCGACCGCGCTGCGCACTGGTGCTCCTGCCGATAACTGGCAGCAAATCGTTGCGCCGACTTTCGACGTATTGATCGCCGACGCGATTGGTTCGGGCTCGTATTTTCGCTCGATCGATTTCACGGCCGACGGCAATCCGCGCACGACATTTTCGTATCGCACCGGCAGCGCCATGAATGCTGCAACGCCATCGGCTGTCGATCTGTACACCAAAATTTTCGGAACCGATTTCCAAGATCCGAATTCCGCAACGTTTACACCCGATCCGAAAATCATGGTGCGTGAGAGCGTGCTATCGAGCGTTTCCGAGCAGCGTAAGAAATTGGAAAAAATGGTCAGCGCAACCGATCGCGAGCGCCTCGATCAATATTTCACTTCGCTGCGCGAAGTCGAACAGAAGCTGGCGCTGCAATTACAAAAACCGCCACCCGCGGAAGCCTGCACAATGCCGAGTGCGCCGGCGGCGCTGCCTGCCGGCACCGATTTCACCGACGTACAACTGCGCCGCACGAATCATCGCGTTATGTCGGAATTGCTGGCGATGGCACTCGCCTGCAATCAAACCAAAGTATTCAATGTGGTTTTTTCCGAATCGGCATCCGATCTGCGTCACGCCGGCAATACCACCGGCTATCACCAAAGCACGCACGAAGAACTGATCGACCGCAGCCTGGGCTATCAACCGGTGGTCGATGCCTTCGCTACGCAAAGCATGGAGGCATGGGCCGACTTCGTATCGGTGTTGGCATCTATTAAGGAAGGCGACGGCACACTGCTCGACAACACCATGGTGTTCGCGCATTCGGATGTATCGATGGCGAAAAACCACGAAGTGCGTGGCATTCCGATGATGACCGCAGGCAAAGCGGGCGGCCGCGTTCGCACTGGCATTCACATTGCTGGCAAAGGCTCGCCGGTTAGTTGCGCGGGTCTGACCATGCAGCAATTGATGGGCGTCCCCACCGATGCATGGGGCATCGATGCGATGCGTACTAATCGCACAATCGGCGAATTGTTGGTTTAATACGCCGACTAATTTTTATCGGTCCCACCCCGAGGACCATCCGAGGAGAAATCGTGATTTTCAATGTCGGCCGCAAGACTTTTAATCGAACTGCATCGATAACAATTATCGCCACTTCGCTACTGAGCTTAGGTGCAATCGCAGCAACCCCTGAAATCGCTGCCGCGGTTAAATCCCGCAAAGCGAATTACAAAGAAATTGGCGGCGCATTCAAAACGATTAACGATGAAGTAAAAACCGGCGCCCCGGTGATCGATACGATTCAACCATTGGCGCAGGAAATCCTTAAACGCGGCACAATGCAAAAGGATTTTTTCCCTGCGGGTAGCGGTATTGAAAGCGGCGAGAAAACGCGCGCGAAATCGACCATCTGGACAAACAACGCCGATTTCCAAAAACAGCATAACGATTTCCTCGCAGCTGCCGAGCAACTGAACAAGGCGATTGCAAGCGGCGATAACAAAGCCATTGCCACCGCACAAAAAACACTGGGCGGCACCTGCAAATCGTGTCACGACCAGTATCGCGAAGCTGACGATTAATTCCTCGATATGACCACTGGCAACCGCGAAGCATCGGTCGAAGTGACTGATGCACCTTCGTTAAAAGTTTGGGACTTACCCGTCCGGCTGTTCCACTGGTCGTTGGTCGTGCTGCTCGGTATTGCCTGGTGGAGTGCCGAACAGCGCGAGCTCGAATGGCATCGCTACGCCGGTTATTCAATATTGGCGCTTGTGCTGTTTCGTCTGCTATGGGGATTTTTCGGCAGCACGACGGCGCGCTTCATTAAATTCGTCAGCGGTCCGAAACGCGTTTTCCATTATCTGCGCCACGATCTATTTGCGCGCAAAAGCGCTCGTCATCACGGTCACAATCCACTCGGCGGCTGGAGCGTAATCGCGATGCTCGGGCTGCTGTTATTGCAAACCGTGCTCGGCCTGCTCTCGGTTGATGTCGACGGTATCGAATCCGGCCCGCTGTCGTATCTCGTCAGTTTCGAGACTGGCAGAATCGCTGCCGAAACTCACGCGCTGGTTTTTAATGGGTTGCTGATCATCATCGGCATACATATCGCCGCAGTATTGTTTTATCGCTTTTATAAACACGAAAATTTAGTCAGCGCGATGATCCTCGGCAGCAAACGCTGGCACGGCGAAAGCAAACCCATGCTGCATTTTCCGCCGGCACTGCGCGCCATTGTGCTATTTGCCCTGAGTGCGCTCGCTGTATTCATCATGGTGAAATTTTTCGGGCGTTAACCGTCAGACCGCTCTCCCCGATCGAATTTATTTATTCGCGTGCAAACACTCGATTCGCTGCTGCTCGATATTCGCGCCTGCAACCTTTGCGCAGATTTACCGTGCGGCCCACGTCCCGTATTACAGGTTTCGCCCGCAGCGAAAATTCTCATTGCCGCACAAGCGCCCGGTCGCAAAGTGCATGCGTCGGGAGTACCTTTCGACGATGCCAGCGGCGAACGTTTGCGTGCGTGGCTCGGCGTTACGCGCGAACAGTTTTATGACGCGAATCAGTTCGCGATTGTGCCGATGGGATTTTGTTATCCCGGCAAAGGCGTTTCCGGTGATTTAGCGCCCAGGCCAGAGTGCGCGCCGAAATGGCGAACCGCAGTGCTCGATCAATTAACGAACATCCAATTGACGTTGGTGATCGGCCAATACGCGCAGCATTTTCATTTACCGCAAAGCGCTACGAATCTCACCGATACGGTGCGCGGCTGGCGCGAACATTGGCCCTCTGTGCTGCCGCTGCCGCACCCTAGCCCACGCAACAATATCTGGCTGAAACGCAATGCGTGGTTTGAAGAGGAAGTATTGCCGCCACTGCGTCAGCGCATCGCCGACCTTTTGCAGTAGCGGCATATCGTATTACGCCGCAAAACCGCCATCGATATTCAAACTCGCGCCGGTGATATACCCCGCCTCGGCGCTGGCGAGATACGCAACGAAACTCGCAATTTCATCGGCCTGACCGTAACGGTTGATCGCCATCATGTTTTTCAGCGACTCCGCGAACTCGTTGTTATCGGGATTCATGTCGGTATCGACCGGACCCGGCTGCACATTGTTAACGGTGATGCCGCGCGAACCGAGATCGCGAGCCAACCCCTTCGTAAGACCTACGAGCGCCGACTTGCTCATCGCGTAAACCGCGCCGGGGCCAAACGGGATCCGATCGGCATTGGTGCTGCCGATCGTAATCACGCGCCCGCCTTCGCGCATATGTCGCGCTGCCGCCTGCGTCGCGACGAATACACTGCGCACATTGACCGCGAGCGTGCGATCGAAATCGGCGAGCTTGAATTCATCGAGCGGCGCCATCGCCAGCACGCCCGCGTTATTAACCAGAATATCGATGCTGCCGAAGGCGGTCGCAGCAGTATCGATCGCCTGCTGAATCGCCGCCGGCTCGGCACTGTCGGCGCGCAACGCCAACGCGCGACCACCGCCCTGCTCGATATCCGCCACCACGGCGTGCGCCGCCTGTTCCGAGCTTGCGTAGCTGATCGCAACGGCCGCACCGTCGTGCGCCAGACGCTTCGCAATCGCTGCGCCGATACCGCGCGATCCGCCTTGAATGAACGCCACTTTGCCGGCCAGTGGTGCCGATGCTGCGGACGTAGATGAGAATGAAGACGAGAGTGTCGAAGTTGAATTGCTCATGATTGAACTCCTTGATTCGTGCGTGATGCGCCGTGGGTGTGAGCACAGTATCGACACATGATTAA
>CAMLJR010000072.1 GCA_946480345.1 uncultured Spongiibacteraceae bacterium | reverse complement strand
GTCGCTGAAAATGATCGTCGAATACGACTGCAAAACGCCGCAATTTCGCGCGATACAAATCACATCCCATGCAGGGCATATGGCTACTGGCGAAAAGCCTTACGTATCCGCAGAGCCACAGCCATGGGAATCAATTCCGGAGAAATCGATGCAGAAGTCTTTATGGAAGACCGCGTGTGGTGTAGCTGATTAGAAGCTCACTAAACGCTAGAACGGTACTGCTGAGTGGAGGCAGCCCCATCAGCCACACCCCGGCACACGAATCAACAGCTACCGTTGCTCCCTTCCGGGCCTGGCGGGGTTCACCATCTATCGTTGCGAGGGGACCGATGAGGCCACCATTACAAGACCTAGCTAGCAGGCTGCTCGCGAGGGCGCGTATTGTGCGTAAAAAGATGCAGCGGCGCAACCGCTGCGCCGCCCGTTTTTATGAACGCGATTATTGGGGGGGGAATTTCTTGAAAATTGCCGCCACGGTATCGCGAATGTACTTATCGCGTTCTTGTGGCGTTTTAAAATCAGGCACTCGCCGCGAAGCGATACCGCGCCAGACCAATTGTTTCGTTTTTGCGTCGACCATATCGACGATCAACTTGCCCTGTGTGTATTGGCGCACCGAAATATCGTTATCGTATCCACCACCCCAGCAATGCCAGCACGGGTAATAACCGAAGTTCGAATGAAAAGTATCGATGTCGAGCTTCTCTTCTTCGCCGATGTGATACGCGACCAGAAGATTTGCCTCGGCCTCACGAGCCGCTCGCGTAAATCCATGCATACCGAGCTGATCGTCAACCGCGCGATAGACGCGACCAGCAACCAGATCGTTATCGATCATCGGATCGCTTTTCTGCATCGGCCGCGGCATCCATGCGTACGTTGGATTTGCAGGCACTTGCCAGTTGGGATCGTAATCGGTGCTGACTGGAATCGCCCCGCACGCGTTCAACACCACGGTAATAAGCGCAATTCCGTAAACGCGCAGCCATTTGTTCATGATTGAATCCTCAAGCAAGGGTTTAACGTATTGTCTTGGCGTTTGACGCAAGCCGCGTTGCATCGGTTCCCTATGCGTCCATCCTGCAGCGGTTCAGCAACACGCGGCGGCTCATCTTACGAGTACCAATAGATAGCCGCAACGCAGCTGGCCAGCCTCCTTTGATAGCCTCTATAATCCGCCCCCGCCTGCTGCGAAAGAATGACGATTTATCAGCGGCTTAAAGAAGGTCCGTTATGCTGCCAGACCTCGATATCAAACAATACAGCACGCTGCTCGATAAACTTTATCAAGGGCCGTTCGAAGAACTGCCGTTTCTATCGTTTCTCGAAGATTTGCGCACGCTGCTCGCGTTGAATTTTGCGACGTTGATTTTGCGTCAACCGAATAGTCGCGACCCTGGAATGCAATTCATGAGCGGGCAGAATCGACCGCCCACTTCGATTCATTCCGGGGCACCGAATGCACAGAGTTATCACGCGCTCGACCCGCTCCACGAACTTCCGGAAAACCAGGTCATTTCGCTCGACGAATTGATGCCGCGCGCAAAACTCGAACAAACCGATTTTTATAAACAGTATTTGCAGAACGATGATCTTTACCACGTCATCGGTATCGATTTGCGCGATACACAGGGCCGCCGCTACGCATTGCGTTTATGCCGCCCACAAGCCGGTAACGCATTTTCAGCGGATGAACGCGAATTTGTCGCGCTGCTTTCGACGCACGTATGCCGCGCCGTGACCAATGGCGTGAAATTGATTCAGCTCGATTCAGAGCGCCAGTTTTACGCACGTGCGACATTCGGTCGCACGGTTGGCTCGATCACGCTTGATGAGCACGGCTACATCGTGCAATGCAACGAAGCTGCGGAGCGTTTTCTCAATGAGAAAGATGGCATCGCGCGCTTGCACAATCAGATTCATATCAAGAACACCGACCTGAACGAAACGCTGCGCCAACAAATTCAGATCGCATTAAAAAACCAGCGCAGCGAAATTGCACCGCCGCTCGCCATTCAGGCGATGTCGCTGCCGCGCCCCTCGGGTAAACCCGATTACGAATTAGTCGTCAAACCGCTGCCGGTCGATCGGTATATTGCACCGAGCCATACTCCGCACCTGATTGTTTTCATCAGCAGCCCAGCAGAAAAAATCGCGATTTCGACGAAAACATTGATGACGCTTTATCATCTGACGCAAACGGAAGCGACGCTCACGATTCTGCTTGCCGAAGGCAAAACACTCGACGAAGTCACGCATGAATTGAATATCGCCCGCAACACGGCACGGGCGCATCTACGTGCGATTTTTTCGAAAACCGGTGTCACGCAACAATCGATGCTGGTAAGTCTTGTATTAAAAAGTCTGGCTTCGATCGCGCCTTAAAATCACATCCAATAAAAAAGCGGACACAAAGTCCGCTTTTTTATTGGCTATTCGAATGACTAATGGTTTTTTTCCGGGGAATTCGATGCCTGTAGGAATGCCGGTGCTTCGCCCCCGCCATCGGCAGTAATCGCCGCGCCACTAACATACGCACTCAGCGGCGATGCCAATACCAAGCACAGATTCGCAATATCTTCCGGCGTAGCCATGCGTCCGAGCGGGATTGTGCGTCCCACGGCAGCAATACCTTCATCATCGCCATAATGCAAATGCGCCTGTTCGGTGACGATCAAACCAGCAATGATCGAATTGACGCGCACCTTAGGCGCCCATTCGACTGCGAGCGAACGCGATAAATTTACCAGCCCTGCTTTTGCCGCGCCGTAAGCAGCCGTGCCCGGCGATGGACGCGCCGCGCTGACGCTGGCGATATTAACGATAGTGCTGCCGGCATCTTGTTTTTGCATGATGCGGTTGGCGGCCTGCGCAATATTTAGCGGCGCGATTAGATTGAGCTGAATGATTTTTTCGTGAAAGCGTGGTGATGCCGTTGCCGCATCCGCCATCGGTGCACCACCCGCGTTATTGACGAGGCAATCGAGACGACCGAATTCGTTTTCTATCCACGCAAAGTAATCATTGATGGCATCGATATCGCGCACGTCGAGCGCGCGAAAAACCGCACTGCGGCCATCGGCCTGCGGCAATGTTTCCGGCGCATTGCGCGCACAGGTAATTACCGTGGCGCCGGCCTGCAAAAATTTTTCGCAAATACCTTTACCGACGCCTTTGGTGCCGCCTGTGATAAAAACTACTTTTCCGTTTAAATCGATCGTAATCATCGTCAATCGTTATTCCGCAGCAACAAAATTCTCAGGGCTGAAATACGCTTTCATCGAAATGATTTTGCCTTGCGCATCGAATTTGAATACATCGATCACTTCAACGCGCATGCGCTGGCCCTTCAGCGTCAACGACACACCGAACGGAAATGCCGCCTCATTACCCGCTACGCGAATAGCTCCGAGCAAATCGAGCTTCAATGCGACCGAAGGATCGGTATTTTTCTTATAGAACGCGGTGATCGCCTCAATACCGCATACCGGTTCGGTACCCACTGGATCTTCAACCGTTGCATCTTGCGCATAGAGATTGGCAACGCTCTGCCAATCTCCCGCCGTCATCAAACGGATGTAATCATTGACCACAGATTTTTGATGTTCGATGTTCATGCGACGCTCCTGCAAATACTTCGGTTTAAACAACCTGGAGTTAAACGACTTCGGCTTAAATGACTTCGAACAAGCCGGCCGCACCCATACCGCCGCCGATGCACATCGTCACCACTACATATTTCGCGCCGCGACGTTTGCCTTCGATCAGTGCATGACCTGTCATGCGTGCGCCGCTCATGCCGAACGGATGGCCGATCGCAATGGCGCCGCCGTTGACGTTCATTTTTTCATTATCGATACCGAGTTTGTCGCGGCAGTAAATGACCTGGCTCGCGAACGCTTCATTCAATTCCCACAGACCGATGTCATCGACCGTCAGACCGTGCTGTTTCAACAATTTCGGTACCGCGTAAACCGGACCGATGCCCATCTCGTCAGCCTTGCAACCGGCGACGGCAACACCGCGATAGATCCCGAGCGGGTTCAGATTATTTCTCTCCGCGAATTTGCTGTCGACGAGTACCGATGCGGATGCGCCGTCGGATAATTGCGACGCGTTACCGGCAGTAATGAAGCGGCCTTCTTTCACCCATTGGCCGTCCTTCCAAACAGGTTTCAGCGATTTCAAACCTTCCAGCGTAGTATCGGCGCGATTGCACTCATCGTGTTGCAACGTCACTTCCTTATAAGTGACTTCACCGGTTTCTTTGTTGGTGATCGCCATGACCGATTTCATCGGCACGATTTCATCGGCAAATTTTCCGTCGCGCTGACCGGCGGCAATACGCATCTGGCTTTGGAACGAATATTCGTCCTGTGCATCGCGCGAAATGTTGTAGCGCTCGGCGACGATTTCGGCGGTTTCGATCATCGGAATGTACGCCGTCGGATCGACCGCGAGCACCGCTTTCGATACGTTGCGATAGGTATTCTTGTGTTTGGTTTGCGTCAGCGAAATCGATTCGAGGCCGCCGGCGACGACGACATCATATTCATTGCACATGATGCCTTTCGCGGCATGCGCAATTGCCATCAAGCCGGAAGAACATTGACGCTCGATGGTCATGCCCGGCACTTGATCCGGCAAGCCGGCCACCACCGCCGACAGACGGCCAATGTTGTATGACTGCGTGCCTTGCAACGCAACGGCGCCGATCACGCAATCCTCGAACAGCGCAGGATCGATACCCGAACGCTCGACGGCTGCGCGCACCACATGACCGCCCAGCGCCGGCGCTTCGGTATCGTTAAATGCGCCGCGAAATGCTTTGCCCATCGGGGTGCGTGCGGTGGAAACAATGACGGCTTCTCTCATGATCAATTCCTGCTGCTTTCGATAATAGGGCGTGGGTCGATGCATGGCCGAATAAGGCCATATGAACAGCGCCCACCCTACCGCAGCGGCTCGCGGAATTCATAGTCCAAAAGGCTTAATGGTCGCCGACCCTGAGGTAAACTGCCGCCTCGTCGCAAAAATTAACAATAACCATGGTGGTGTCCGATGATTAAAAATTCTGTTTATTCGCGTCTGCGTATCGCAACCGGTTGCCTGCTGCTCGCATTCGCCGCACCGAGCCACGCATTAAAAATCATGCTGGTGAATGACGACGGCTGTACCGCGCCGGGCATCAATGCGCTTGCCGATGCACTGCAGGCTGCGGGCCACACGATCGAAATGTACGCGCCGGCATCGGATCAAAGCGGTCAGGGTTCGCGGCTGACGCTAGTCAATGGCGGTTGTCAGAAATTGAATTTCCAGGTTGGGCAACTCGATATCAATTACACAAAAACCAGCGCTGCCAATCGACGCTGCATAGCGGCGGCCACCACTGGCTGCAAGGCACCATTACCCTTGCCCTTTATCGCCGACGGACAACGTGTCAGCGCCAGCCCTGCCGACTCGGCACTGATCGGCCTGCAAATGATGAGTGGCGCGAACAAGCCCGATCTGGTGATCTCCGGAATTAATCGCGGTGAAAATGTGGGAACGATGACCAATCATTCGGGCACCGTCAGCGCTGCAGTGGCTGCACTTCAGCAGGGTGTGCCTGCGATTGCCGTCAGCCTCGCCATTCCGGCCGCCGACGATCGTTATCCGTTGGCCGCCAAGCTCGTCGTCGATGTTGTCGCACGCTTACAGACCAAAGCGAATGGTGGAGCATTACTGCCTGCTGGCACCGGGCTCAACATCAACTATCCAGGTAACGGCGCTCCAAAAGGCGTGTTGTTCACCAACGTCGGCACGTTCACCACGATCGCACTTCAACCCCGCCTGCAGAAGGACGGCAGCATTACCCTCGGCATCGTCGCCGATTTGAAAGCGCAGGGCCTGTCGCCGGAAAAAATAACCGACGAAGGCATCGCTCTGCGCGAAGGGTATGTCGCCATTTCCACAATCGATGGCAACCTAAATGCGGGCACCGCGCAAAGTGACGACAGCCGTCAGCGATTGAACGGCATCGCGCCTTAGCTCTTCCGTTAGCCGGACATCGTTAGCTGGATCATCGATAGTGATGATCCAGCGTTAGAAAAATAATATTCGAATCGATAAGGAATTTCGTATGAACTCCGCTGCAACCAATTCTTCGATGACGCGCGCTGAACGCAAGGTGGTGTTTGCGTCATCGCTCGGCACCGTCTTCGAGTGGTACGACTTTTATTTGTATGGCGCGCTGGCGGTAATTATCAGCAAACAATTTTTTTCCGGCGTTAACGAAACAGCGGCATTTATCTTTGCGCTGCTCGCCTTTGCCGCAGGATTTGCCGTGCGACCTTTCGGCGCGCTGGTATTTGGCCGACTCGGCGATCTGGTCGGACGTAAATATACGTTTCTGGTAACGATCCTGATTATGGGTTTGTCGACATTCGTCGTCGGGTGCCTTCCCTCGTATGCATCGATCGGCATTGCTGCGCCGATCATGCTGATCGCTTTGCGGTTATTACAGGGCCTCGCACTCGGCGGCGAATATGGCGGCGCCGCGACATATGTTGCCGAGCATGCGCCGCACGGAAAACGCGGCCTGTTTACAAGCTGGATTCAAACCACAGCGACGCTCGGTTTGTTTTTATCGCTGATCGTCATTCTGATCACGCGCACCACATTGGGGGAACACGCGTTTTCAGAATGGGGCTGGCGCATTCCGTTTCTGCTGTCTTCGGTATTGCTGTGCATATCGGTGTGGATACGTTTATCGCTCAGCGAATCGCCGGCATTTCAACGCATGAAAGAAGAAGGTAAACAGTCGAAAGCGCCATTGCGCGAATCGTTCGGCGAATGGAAGAACTTAAAAATCGTCATTCTTGCGCTGGTCGGCCTTACCGCAGGTCAAGCGGTTGTCTGGTACACCGGCCAGTTTTACGCATTATTTTTTCTGACCAAAATTCTAAAAGTAGCCGATGCCACCGCGAATATTTATATTGCACTGGCCTTGCTGATCGCCACGCCATTTTTCGTTATTTTCGGTGCGTTGTCGGACAAGATCGGCCGCAAGCCGATCATCATGGCTGGCTGCCTGCTCGCCGCGTTGACTTATTTTCCGATCTTCAAAGCGCTGACGCATTATGCGAATCCCGCGCTTGAAGCCGCGCAAATGAACGCTCCTGTCATCGTCAATGCCGATCCGGCGACTTGCTCGTTTCAATTCGATCCCGTCGGCAAAGCCAGCTTCACCAGCTCTTGCGACATCGCCAAATCGTTTCTCGCAAAAAACAGCGTGAACTATTCGAACAACACACTGCCAGCTGGATCGCTCACCACCGTACAAGTGGGCGACACACTCATCGCGAGTTTCGACGGCCGGCATTTAAGCAAGGAAGAATTCAAACAACGCAGTGCAGCCTTCGATAAAGAACTCGGTGCCGCGATTGCCGATGCCGGCTATCCCATCAAAGCGGAACCGACGCAAATCAATGCGCCGATGGTGGTCGCACTGCTGACGCTGCTGGTTCTGTACGTGACGATGGTATATGGCCCGATCGCGGCGATTCTGGTCGAGCTGTTTCCGACGCGCATTCGTTACACCTCAATGTCGCTGCCCTATCACATCGGCAACGGCTGGTTCGGAGGGTTCCTACCGACGACTTCGTTCGCGATGGTCGCCGCCACCGGCGATATTTACTACGGTCTCTGGTATCCGATCGTTATAGCGGCGATGACGCTCGTCATCGGAACACTGTTTATTCGCGAAACTAAGGATATGGATATTTACCGGCACGATTGAGCTAATTGGCATCTACCCCGGGTCGCGGAACGACGATGAGCGTTGGTGACGCGACCGGGGCTTATTAAATTTCTCCATATCGAATTTCTCGTTTCCTTTCTCGCTCGGCCCGAGCACAATCGCCGCTCTAGAAAGGACTACTGTCCTATTTAATTAAATAACGATTCGACAGGAAATCAGCATGAGCAGATTGAACGGAAAAGTGGCATTGGTAACGGGTGCAGGCCAAGGCGTTGGCCAAGGTATTGCGTTCGCGTTAGCGAACGATGGCGCAGCAGTTGCCGTGACCGGTCGGACCTTATCGAAAGTGCATGACACCGTTGCCGAAATCAAACGCCGCGGCGGCAAAGCCATCGGACTGGAAGTCAATGTCAAAAATGCGGATGCGCTCGCTAACTGTGTCGAAGAAACCGTAAAACAATTCGGCGGATTAAATATTCTCATCAACAACGCTCAGGAAGTACCGCTGGGAGATTTGCATTCGGTCACCGACGATGCGTTTACCGCCGGTTACGAATCGGGTCCGCTCGCGACATTTCGTCTAATGAAATTGTGTTACCCGCATTTAAAAGGCGACGGCTGTATCGTCAACCTCGCCACATCTGCCGCGAAACGTTGGGACATGAGCACCTACGGCCCGTACGCCGCAGTAAAAGAAGCTATTCGCTCGCTGACGCGCGCGGCTGCATGTGAATGGGGTAAGGATGGCATTCGTACGAACGTGATTTTGCCGCATGCAAAATCACCCGGGCTACAAGGCTGGATTAAAGCCTATCCGGATGAAGCGGCCGCATTCGTCGCCACCATTCCCATGCGCCGGATCGGCGAATGCGAAGACGATATCGGGCGTTTCGTCGCAACGCTTTGCTCGGATGATTGCCGATATGTGAATGGACAGAGCATCGCGCTCGATGGCGGACAAGCGTATCTCGGATAGCAATTTAAAGACCGGCACCGCTGCAAAATTCTGCAGCGGTAGCGATTGCAGTCGTAACTCTTCGCTCACAACTTTTCAGTTTTTTTGTAATTACTGCCCACGTCTAACAAAGTTTTCGCGAAAAACCTCTCGCAAACCACCTATACAGCGCGACCTCATCGTTAAGGCGCGATTATTGCTCAGTTGAGTATGAGCAGTTGCGGCCATCATTAGTGCCGCAGCAATTAACGTTTTGTGTACTCACTGAGGAAGAACGCTATGAAAGCATTCGTTATGACAATTGCATTACTGGGCCTTGCTGGTGTTGTTCACGCCGAAGAAACGGTAACGGAAAAGGCACAAGCCGTAGGCAACGATATGGAACGTGGCGTCAAGAAAGGCGCCCACCGCGTGCAAGAAGCCGTATGCATGGAAGGCGATGTCGAATGCGCCGCTAAAAAAGCGAAACATCGTGTCGAAGAAGGCGCGGATTACACCAAAGATAAAGCGAAAGAAATCAAGAACGATGTGGATTCGGATAAGAAATAATTAAAGAATAATTTTTATCGGAAACCGATGGCTGCTCTTCGCAGTCATCGGTTTCACGAATTCCTGCCTATTTTGCTAGCGATGCGGGTGCACCGGGAATTTGCGCATAATAACGGCCGACACACAAACCGCCGTCCACCTTGATTTCTTCACCGGTGATATATGACGCATCGTCGCTGGCAAGAAATAGCGAAGCACGTGCAACCTCAACCGGCTCGCTGATACGTTGCAGCGGAATGTCGTTATAACCCTTATCGATATTCGCTCGCGATTCCTTGTTCGGATTCGACATCACCGTGTTGACGCCGCCGGGATGTACCGAGTTCACGCGCACGCCGAGCGGCCCGAATTCCATCGCCGCAACTTGCGTCAAGCCGCGCACACCCCACTTGCTCGACGCATACGCGACGAGTGCATTACAGCCTTTCAAACCATCGACGGACGAAATATTAATTATCGAACCGCCCTTCCCCTGTTCAATCATTTGCTGACCGACTAATTTCACGCCGAGAAAACTGCCGACGAGATTGACGTTGAGCACACGCTCGTAATCTTTCTTGGCGGTATCCACAATCGCGCTGAACAGCAAAATTCCGGCGTTATTGACCAACACATCGATTGAACCAAATGCAGTTTTCGCCTGCTTGATTACATTGTTCCAACTGTCTTCATCGGTAACATCGTGATGCACAAAAATCGCATTACCCTTCAGTTCGTCCGCAAGCTTCGCGCCTTCCTGATCGAGCACATCGGCAATAACTACTTTTGCGCCTTCTTCGACAAATAAACGCGATGTCGCTTCGCCCATGCCGCGAGCACCGCCGGTGACGATAGCGACTTTCCCCTGTAACCGTGCCATTTTTATTCTCCGAATTAAAAAAATAATTAATCGAATTTAGAAATAAATTCGTCGCCAAACTGGCGGATACCATCAAGCTTTTCCTGCAGGCTGATATTCGGTTCGTAAACATTCCATGCCGACACGCACATATCGGTCACGCCGAGATCGCGTACACGGCGCATATCGTCGATGGTGCGCGCGTTGATATCGAAGCCATGAATTTCGAAATCATCGCGTTGCAAAGTGCCATGCTCGGCACGCAAAGCATTGAGCTGCTCGATCAACCCTTTCAATGTATCGAAATCGGCGTTCGCCGAAATCCAGCCATCGCCGAGCCGAGCAGCACGCGCCAGTGCTGGTTTCGTGTGACCCCCAATTAAAATCGGCACGGGCTTCGTCACTGCCGGGCTCATTTTCATCGGACCGAACTCATAGTTATCGCTGTGATATTCGAAATACTCGCCGCTCATCGCGCCGCGTAAAATTTCGATGCATTCATCCATTAATTTGCCACGCTTATCGAAATCGACACCGTTGTAGCTGAAATCTTCGCGCCATGGACTAAGTCCCGCACCCAAGGAGACGCGATTGTTCGAAAGCGCGGCGAGCGAACTGAGTGCCTTTGCCAGAATCAACGGCTGACGCACCGGCACCTTCATCACGCCGGGATAAAAACGCAATTTCGTTGTCACTGCGGCCATCCATGTCATCGCGACAATCGGTTCGATGAACGGCGATACCGAAATAAATTGCCGAACCGCAGCGGTATCGGCATACGGATAATCGGATTCGGTTTTCTGCGGAAAGAAAATACTGTCGGGCATCGATACCGATGCGAACCCGGCCGCCTCGGCAGCACGCGCGACCGCTTGATAATCTTCGTAACCGCCCATTCCCAGCATTAATGTAAATCGTGTGTTAGCCATTTTTTAAACCTACCTATTTGCCGAAAGGACCATCTTCGATAAAACCGTTGAAAATATCGACGTTACCCAGAGGCTGCGAAACTTCGAAGGTGCGACGATAGCCGGTATGCGTGAACTTCCATTCGCCATCGATTTTGCGATAGCGGTCCTGATAGAACGCTCCGCCTTCGAGCCGCGTTTTCTCTTCGAGATTGACGACAATATCGTGCAGATACCATGTGCCGGTCGCTTCGGTAGCGCTGAGTATTTCGATTTCCGGATGATGGCCCTGATGCAGCGTTAGCAATGTGGTTTTGGTCATGCTGGCGCGCAAGAATTCAATCGTTTCCGCGCGACTCGACGCGCCGTAGCGCCCCATGTTGTAACTCACCGTGCAATCGTCGGCGAGCAGCTCGCCGAGCTCGTCAATTCGTTTCTGATCGAGCAAACGGAAATAACGGAATTTAAGTTGTTTGATTGCTTCGATATCGGCTTGCGTATTCATAATTATTTTCCCGCACAATATTGGACGAATGTCCTATTTAAAGTTAGCAAAATAAACGGCGGGCCTACAATAACACCGGTATTCGATGATGACTACGCCCGCGTGAATTGATGCGAAATATCGTTGAGATTGTCGAGGATATCTTGGGGGGAAGAGTATTTTCGATCGCCACACGCGCTGTATGGCGATCGATTAACGTATCAGGTGGGTGAGGTATCAGGCCGGATAGTAGCGGCTGATGGTATCGACGATACAGGCAGGTTTATCGCTGCCCTCGACTTCGACGGTAACGCGTGTCGTCGCCTGAATGCCGCCTTTCACTTCCTCGGCTTTGACCAGTTCGCCGCGACCGCGCACGCGCGAATTCACCTTAACCGCTGCGGGAAACCGCACTTTATCGCAGCCGTAATTCACACCCATGCTGATACCCTGCACGTCGATGATTTGCGGCAAAAACAAATTCACCAGCGACAGCGTCAAATAGCCATGTGCGATCGTGGTGCCGAACGGGCCGCCTTTCGCTTTTTCCGGATCGACATGAATCCACTGATGATCGCCGGTGGCGTCGGCGAATAAATTAATACGCGCCTGATCGATTTCGACCCATTCGCTGACGCCAAGATCTTTGCCTTCGGCGCTCAACAATTCATTCGGATGTTTGAAAATGGTTGTCATGATTTTTTCCTGTCATCGAGCGAAGCGCAATGGCGGAGTTCCTTTCGGGACACGCGGCAAGTACGTCCATGTGCCCACAGCGATCGCTTCGCGATGGGGCAGGCCCTAGCTCGTCGTCGGCATCCATGCCGCCGACGGTCCCGAAAGAAACTCCACCATCCCGCTAGTGAAGTTTCATGCCAATCAAGCGCGCTGCGACGAAGCCGAAACTACTTCGCCAGTCATATAGCCTGAATATTCGCTGGCAAGAAACACAACGATATTCGCAATTTCCCACGTTTCCGCTGCGCGACCGAATGCCTCTTTCGATTCCAGATCGGCGAGAAATTCTTCCGACGCCGATTTGCGCAGAAATGGATGCAGCACGATGCTCGGCGATACTGCGTTGACGCGCACACCGAACTCCGCCGCTTCTACCGCTGCACAGCGGGTGAAAGCCATTACACCGGCTTTCGCCGCCGCGTAATGCGATTGTTCTTTTTGCGCACGCCAGCCAAGCACTGACGCGTTATTGACGATCACGCCCTGCCCGCGCTGCGACATATGCTTCAGCATTGCGCGTGTCATCCGAAACGTGCCATTCAGCGTCACATCGAGCACGAGATTCCACTGCTCGTCGGTCATTTCGAGCAATTTATTCGACGTGCCGAGACCCGCGTTATTAAACAAAATATCGACGTGCCCCATGTTCGCGATCGCCGCATTAACCAGCGATTGCACTTCGTCTTCCTTGGTGACGTTGCACAATTGCGCATACGGGCGCAGGCCGGTTTCCTGTTCGATTGATTCGACCGCTTGCGCGAGACGTTTCTCGTGCACATCGGAAATCATCAATGCGCTGACACCTTCTTCAGCGAATTTTTTCGCGGTCGACAAACCGATGCCAGCCCCTGCCGCAGCGGTAATCAATGCAGTTTTGCCTTTCAGCAGACCGTGGCCCGGCACATACGGCGGAACGGGTTGTTTGGCCATGAAATGTTTTCCTCTTATTGAATAACGACTTTCGGCTCTTTCGGCATCCCGAGACCGCGCTCGGCAATGATATTGCGCTGAATTTGATTAGTGCCGCCGTAGATCGTGTCGGAGCGCGTGAATAAATACATCGATTGCAGACGCGTCAATTCATACGGCGCAGCGCCGAGAATTTCCGATTCGGCGCCGAGTACATCCATCGCCAATTTACCGAGATTGCGATGCCAGCTCGCCCAATGCAGTTTATAAATCAGCGCTTCTTTTTGCAGACCGGCATTCGCACCGC
>CAMLJR010000071.1 GCA_946480345.1 uncultured Spongiibacteraceae bacterium | reverse complement strand
CCGTCGAATCTGCATCAACCTATCGACCAAGCCGCTGTGCAATTGCAACGCGCCGCTAATTTCGCAGCGGCAAAATCGTTTCTCGATTTTCTGCGATCGCCGGCTGCGGCTGCCGTGATTCGCGAATTGGGTTATGAAGTTTCCGATACTTCATCTGCGCGATAAGGACACCCGTTGAACATCTCCACACTCGACTGGCAACCGATCTGGCTCACACTGCGGCTCGCGACGACGGTCACGTTATTGCTGATGATATTTACGATTCCGCTCGGCTGGTGGCTGGCACGCACGCGTTCGTGGATGAAGCAGCCGCTATCCGCGTTATTCGCGATGCCACTGATATTGCCGCCGACCGTGCTCGGCTTTTATTTATTGCTGCTGCTGGGTCCGCACGGCGCGGTCGGGCAATTTACGCAAACGCTCGGCATCGGCACATTGCCGTTTACCTTTTCCGGTCTGGTGATTGCGTCGTGTCTGTATTCGCTGCCTTTCGCGTTGCAGCCAATCCAGAATGCATTCGAAAGCATCGGTCGTCGGCCGTTTGAAGTCGCCGCAACATTGCGCGCGGGGCCGTGGGATCGCGCGCTCAGCATCGCGCTGCCGCTGGCGCGCAATGGTTTATTGAGCGCCACCGTGCTCGCGTTTGCGCATACCGTCGGTGAATTCGGTGTGGTGTTAATGATCGGCGGCAATATTCCGGGCTCGACCAAAGTGCTATCGGTAGCGATTTACGATCATGTCGAATCGCTCGAATATGCGCAGGCACATTGGCTCGCCGCCGGCATGCTCGCGTTTTCGTTTTTTACGCTGTTGGCGCTGTATCTGGTCAACGATCGTCATGCGCGGGTGATGCGATGAGACATTCCGCGAATACGGCGCAAAAACATATCGCCGCGCGTTTCAACCTGGCGCTCAATTCTTTTGTACTCGATGTGGATATCGAAATCCCCGGCAGCGGTATCACGGCGCTGTTCGGCAATTCGGGCTGCGGAAAAACCACGTTGCTGCGTTGTATCGCCGGTCTCGAAAAAACACCCAATGGTTTCGTGCGCGTTAACGGCACTGTCTGGCAGGATGAAGAACAGTTTTTGCCAACGCATCGGCGTGCGCTCGGTTATGTATT
Source organism: uncultured Spongiibacteraceae bacterium (assembly GCA_946480345.1). Next base: position 12,372 of record CAMLJR010000071.1, on the reverse strand, counting down.
TCAGGAAGCCAGTTTATTTCCGCACTTGAATGTGCGCGGCAATCTCGAATACGGATTCAAACGCATTACCGCCCAGCAGCGTCGGCTCGCGTTCGATGAAGTTGTGGATCTGCTCGGCGTTGCACCGCTGCTTACGCAAATGCCGGACACCTTATCCGGTGGCCAGCGCCAGCGCGTTGCGATTGCACGCGCGCTGTTGTGCAGTCCGCAATTGCTGTTAATGGATGAACCTCTGGCAAGCCTCGACGTGAACAGCCGCGCCGAAATACTGCCGTATCTCGAACAACTGCACGATCGGCTCGATATGCCGGTAATTTATGTGAGCCATTCGCCGTCGGAAGTAGCGCAGCTCGCCGATCATCTGGTGCTGATCGACAACGGCCGCGTTATTGCGCAGGGTGAGTTGAACGAGATGCTGACGCGCGCTGATTTGCCGCTGGCGCAGCAGGATGAAGCGAGTGCAATCATCGAAGGGCATGTCAGCGGCCATGATCGCGAATTTCATTTAACTCAGATAGCAGTGCCGAACGGACAACTAACCGTCGCTTTCCGCGAGTTGCCGATGGGTCATCCGGTGCGTGTGCGCATTCTCGCGCGCGATGTATCGATTGCGCTTGAGCGGCCGCAGAACACATCGATCACTAACGTGCTGTCGGCGCGTATCGTCGATATCGAGCCGCTATCGCCATCGCCTTCGACACAAGGACAAAGCGCGCAGGCATTGCTGCGGCTTGATGTCGGAGGCTCGATTATTCTCGCTCGCATCACGCGCCGCTCAGTGGCACTGTTAGATTTGAATCACGGCGCCGAGGTATACGCGCAGGTGAAAAGCGTGGCGTTGATGGGGTGAATACTGAAAATAATTTTGATAGCCCACGATAAAAAATCAGTGCATGACTTTCAGCTTCTTCAGTTCAACAATCAGATTCGCGGGACCGTAAGGCTTACTCAACAATGGGAATGCCAGCATGTCTTCACTACCGACGATTTCCTGTTCCGCATACCCCGAGGTCAACAGCACCTTAATCGACGGCCGCAACTCCAATGCTTTTTTCGCAATCTGTAATCCATTGAGACCGCCGGGCAGCAAAATATCCGAAAACAAAATATCGATGTGACGATCGCTTTGCAGCAATGCGAGTGCGGCATTACCGTCGGTAGCAGACAGCGTTTTGACGCCGAATCCTTGAATCAAGGTTTCCGCCGAACGCAGCACCAGCGGCTCATCCTCGACAATCAGCATCGTTAGTGCCGACGGTAATTTTTCTGTGTTCGATTCGGGTGGGTTTATCTCTTTTTGCTCGACAGCTTCAGCCCACGGCAACAACAACGTGACCTGCGTACCCTTCCCTTCATCACTGTGAATACGAACGCCACCGCCCGATTGTTTGATGTATCCGTAAACCTGCGACAACCCCAGACCTGAACCTTTGCCGACGCCCTTCGTCGAGAAAAATGGCTCGAATATTTTGTCGAGCAATTCCGGTGGAATACCGCTGCCGGTGTCGCGCAGTGTGATAACCGCATAATCGCCAACACGCAGATGATCCTCGTGGTCGATATGTTCTTTCGATGTGCTGATGGTCAGCGTGCCGCCCTCAGCCATCGCATCGCGCGCGTTAATCGCAAGATTCAGTACGGCGTTTTCCAATTGATGCGGATCGGCGACTGCCATGCAGGGTTGCATCGATAACTGCATGCGCAGCTCGATACGGGTACCGAGAATCGGATACATCAATTGAGCGGTTTGCTCGATCAGCGCGTTCACATCGAAGGGACGTGGCGACAACGGCTGCCGGCGTCCGAACGCCAGCAATTGCTGTACTAAGCTGGCGCCGCGATCGATCGCTCTCAAGCAAATATCGATGGGCTCGCGTGCGGGATTATTTGCCGCCGCTCCAGTCGACCACAGCAATGCCGTCAGATTTAATTTCAGTACGTGCAGCAGATTATTGAAGTCATGCGCGAGACCTCCGGTCATGCGGCCCATCGCTTCCATTTTTTGCGCAGTGCGCAAGGCGGCCTCGGCTTTTTCGCGTTGAGCACTTTGGGTTTGTAACTGTTCGTTAGACAACACCAACGCGGCTGCGCGCAATTCAAGTTCGTTCGCCGATTTTCTTTGTGCGATGTACGCCAGCGTTAATACCAATAAGATCAGCGCGGCTAACACCGTGAACACAACAACAACCGCATATACGGCGAGCCGTCGCTGCAACGGTTCCATTTGTTTTCGGATATACACCGTGCCCATCGCCATACCGCGTTGTTGAATCGGTGCGGTAATCGTCAAGGTATTTTTTTGCAGAAGCGGTAACGAAATCTGAGTCAGGTGCGCCGGCGGCATCGCACCTTTACGCGCGAAGGATGCAATCGGTTTGCCTTCGATATCGTAAATCGAGGCTGCTTCCACATCGGTGTCGGTTTGCAGCGCATCGAGATATTCCTGCACTTCGCTACCGCTGTGAAACGCGAGGGCTGCGGTGACAATCGACGCGAGCAGCTGTGCCTGCGAATTCGCGCTAGCGATTTTTTCGCTGTGAAATGCTCTCTCTTCCCACACAACCGCAAAAATTCCTGCGAGTAATAACGCCACCGCTGTGACGCCGGCAATCAGCGGTAACGTGCGCGCTTTAGTTAGGGATAATCCACTCATAAACTGGCCCGCTGCGGCACTGCTTTAACTGCGGTCGCCAACGCCAGCAATTTAGTGCTGAGTATCAATCCCGCTTCGCGGGCACGCACGTTATCGACTTCAAAGCGTATACGTCCGTTGACGTTCACAAAATTTATGATTCCTGTTTCGTTACTGTTCGCCTCTTGTTCGGTAACCGTCAGCACCGGCTTTTCTCGCACTTGCTCCAGCCAGCGTTTTATCGTGGTTTGCGATCCACCGATAAACAAAATATGACACGGCAATTCTTCGCTGCGAGCGGCAAGTCTGTTTAGAACAACAGCTCGCGACCCGATTTTTACGTCGGATATTGCACGGTCAATCGATGCACCGAACGGATCGCGACCGGCAATGCAAATAACGATCGGCGTGTCGTCGGTAGGAAATGCACTTGGTGGCCAGTCGACAAAGGGCTGGAATTTATAGAGGTAGGTGGCTTTTACTTGATATTCGAGCGAACGCTCATTGGCTTTAGCGAGTGACGAAAATGAAAACAGCAGGCTGATCATCGCCGCCAGCGCGAATTTGCGCAGGTTTTGTTGATCGGTGCGCAGCATCAGAATCGCCACTCTGTCTCGGCGAACACGCCGCGCCGAACATAACTGCCATCGGTAAATTCCTGATGGCGCGAGCGCAGCAGGTTTTCGCCAGTCAACGCGATCGACCAGCTGGGACTAACACGCCAACCAAGGCGCGCGCTCAGGTCGACATAACCGGACACCTGAGGATCCGGTAATTCGCGCACACCGCGCAGCGTCATATCGAAGGTGGTGGTCGGCGAAATATCGACGGACGAGCGCAGCAACACACGGCTCGACGGATCATTCCCCGCCTGCGCCAGCCCGCCAAGTTCACTGCTGCCATGTTCGTAACGAAGGTTCTTGCGCAAACCGCTCCACCCAGCACTGAGCCGCCACGTCGGCAACACTTGATAAGACGCCCAGATATCCGCGCCAACCGCACTGCCTTCCATACGATTATCCCAATGCAACGGTAAACCGCCGGGGCTGAATTCAATACTGCGCAAATTATCGTAGACGTTTTTGAACACGGTAATCGATAACGACATATTGCGTATCGCCTGCGTGCGATAGCCGATTTGATACACCGTGACTTCTTCGTTTTTGAAGTTCTTGTCGCCCGTTAAAAATAAAACACCGCCGAGCGTTTCTACCACATCGCGATCGAATGGTGTCGCGGTGCGCGCGGCCTTCGATGCCGATGACCAAATGGTCGTCGAGGCGGACGGGTTCCATGCAAGACGGACGTTCGGCATCGTCGCCAGATCCGCGTCGCTCGCCTTTTCCAGTTTGACGCCGAGCGCCAGCTTCAATTGCCGGTTAATGGTCAGCGTATCTTCGATAAAGATATTCGACAGCTGCAACGAGTCCGAGCGCGGCACAAAACGGAGGGAGGTCACCGGCGTGATTTGCGGATCGATTGCATAACGGGCGATCCGATAACCCACACCCCAGATGATTTCATTCGCCGCGAGTACGGGTAGTTCGTGTTGCACTTCGAGATCGTATGTTTCGACATCGAAACCGCTGTTATCGCCAGTGTTCCAGCGCCCCATTCGGTCGATATACGTTTGCACCTGCAACGCGCCGCCACCTGCAAGCGAACGCTGCCAGCGCGCGAGCAGATTAACGCCACTGGTTTCGGTATTGCCGGGCGTCGGTTGCGCCTCGGTGCCGTTGGACATATCGCCCTGAAGATTGAAACGATCGGCACCGGCCGCCCAGTTAATTCGAAAACCCGCCTGCGCACGCGACCACTCATCGTCGTTCTCGTCGCCGGATGCCGACATGCTGGGTTCGTAACTGGCCGATTTTGCATACACGCGATAAGCGACATCGTTACTGACCGCGCCGTAACGCATGCTGCCACCGCGCTCCAGATTGCCGCCGCCGACATCCACTACGCCGCCCTGCGATTGGTCGGCGCTGCGCGTAATGATGTTAATTACGCCATTAACCGCGTTGGCGCCCCACAGCGTCGCGCCCGGCCCGCTGATGACCTCGATGCGCTCGATATCGTCGGGCAACACATCCTGCATATCCCAATACACGCCGGAAAACAGCGGCGTGTACACACTGCGGCCGTCGATCAGGACTAATAATTTATTCGCAAAATTTTGCAATTGCGGATTGCCATTCAAACCACGCGCCGTGATGGCGTAGGCACTGCTGCTGGTCTGCGCCACGTGGAGATTCGGCGCTAATCGCAGCATTTCGGGAACGCTACGTGCGCCTGAGCGAAGAATATCGTCGCGTGTTATGACAAAGATCGGTGCTGCTGCCTGACCGAGCGGCTCGGCTGTTTTGGAGACGGATGTGATTTCAATATCGGCGAGTTGTTCCAGCGTCAGTGTCGCTAATTCTCGCGATGTCGCGCTGGCGTGGGCGATGCCGGAAGCGATAACGGATAACACGACGCATTTGCGCAGACGCCATCTACCGCCGGAAAAGAATCTCTCTGATCGACCGGGCATGTTTATCCTTAAGCGTTGGCTGATCTGTGGGACGATTCTTTAGCATCGATTGTTGTATTTCAAGCGGCGAATTGGCGATAGGTGACGCGCAGCGTTTGATGCAATGCGGTTAGCCCCCGCCCAACAGACGTGCGAATGAACGTGCCGTTGCTTGTGCCGGGTGAAATCGAGTGCCAAAAAAAATGGCCGCTGGAATCAGGCGGCCATTTTTTTGCGAATGCCTTTATGAGGCGTTCTAACTCAGTTTCAGATCATCGACGTTGGGCTTGCGCGTCATCGCCCAATAATCGGCCAGCCGGAATGGGCACGAAACCCAGTTACGCCGTTTGCTGTTCAGGTAATAGCTGCTGGCTTTCGGGTGCGTCCACACCATCTGCGCCATTTGCGTATCGACTTTGTCATTCCACGCTTCGAAGGCTTTTTCGCTCGGCTCCATCGCGTGCGCTTTTTTGGCGACGAGCAGATCGAGCGCTTCGATGATGTAATTCAACTGCGCTTCAACCACCATGTTCACACCGGCGGCATGATTCGGTGCGCTGTTTGGGCCGAACGTCAGAAACAAATTCGGAAAGCCCGGCACCATCACGCCGAGATACGAGCGCGCGTCATCCTTACCCCACGCGGCACCCGCCTCTACTCCGCCGCGACCGTAGATTTTCATCGGACCGAGCGGCGGGTTCAGCTCGAAACCGGTCGCCAAGGCAATCACATCGACCTCGACGCGAGTGCCATCGGTCAGCACGATCGCATCGGCTTCGATGTGATCGATATGCCGCGTCTCCAACGTCACATTCGGTTTTTTCAGTGTGTCGAGCCAGCCGTTGTCGGCGTCGAGCACGATGCGCTTACCGAAAATCGGATAATCCGGCAGCATTTTTTCGAGCAGATCGGGGCGATCGGCAAATTTGCGCTTGATGTAGGCCAGAGCATATTCGCGCGCGCCGTTGTTCTGCGGCGAAATCGACACGTCCTGATTCGGCCAGCTCGGGTCGCGCACAACGTTGCCGTACAGCCCGTCGCCGGTGAACCAGTACACGCGAAAGCGAAACCATTCCTTGTAATGCGGAATGCAACGCAGCGCGAATTTGACGCCGTCGGTGACATCGCGATTGATTTCTGGATTGTTCAATACCCAGTGTTTCGAGCGCTGGAACACGGTGAGATGCTCGACCAATGGCGCCATCGCCACCGCGCATTGCGCACCGCTCGCGCCGGTACCGATCAGCGCAACGCGTTTGCCTTTCAAATCGACCTTCGGGTCCCAGCCGGCCGTATGCAGCGCCGGGCCTTTGAAATCCTTCAGCCCCGGAATATCGGGCATTTTCCAACGGTTCAAAATGCCGTGGCCGTTGATGATCGCGTTAACTTCGAGCTTGTCTTCGTTGCCGTCGCGCTCCGTGGTCACCACCCACAGCTTTTTCGCCTCATCCCACGCACACGATTTGACGCGAGTATTGAACACCACGCGGTCGCGGATGTTGTGCTTGTCGGCGACGCGCACGAGATAGGACTGAATTTCCGGGCCTTTGGGGTGGTAGTGACTCCAATCAGGATTCTGCTCGAACGAGTACGAATAGAAATGGCTGGGCGTATCGACGCCTACACCGGGGTACACGTTTTCGAGCCAGGTGCCGCCCACTTCGCTGTTCTTTTCGACAATCGTGTAATCGTAACCAGCCTCATCGAGCTTGATGCCCGCGGCGATGCCGCTCATGCCGGCGCCGATTACCAGCACCTTGAAACCGGCCGGCGCCTGCGGACGATTCGGCAAATTCTTGCGCAGCACTGGCGGTTCGAAACCCATTTGATCGTACAGAACGGGAATCAGCTGCTCGTCGACTTCCTCGCCGACGCTGACGCTCATCATCCGTCGCACCAACTCGCGCGAGGGCTGCGTTTCCCTGGGCGGATTTGGATCGGTCAGCAGAGTGAACAGACGCTCGCGCAGATCGGCAGCGAGATTGTCGGGAATGCTGGCGACGTCGGTCGAATAGATCGCGCGCAGATACGGCTCGAATTCCTTCAGATACGGCTCGTCATGCGTGTATTGGATGTACACCATCAGCAACGATGGCAGATTGGCGTCTTCGAGCGCCTGCTTCAGGCCGGCCTTATCGGTGATGGGCAAACGGGGGGCGTCCATATATGTTCCTCTACATGCGGGTTATTGAGTGGGCGCGACTACGTGAAGAAGCTCTCCGTCGGATTCGCCAGCTGTAGAGTTAACTTATAAATAAGATTATTGAGCAGCAATGATCTCGATCAACAAAAGTCCCGGATCATTGGTATCGAAGGAAAATTACCGAGGGATAGAGCTTGCCGGCTGTCGAAATACCGGCGCATCACCATCCACGCGGCAAATTTTTGCGCAATGCAATCGAGCCGGTGGTCTGCTCGATATAACCGCCGACGGCCAGCTCGCGCATGATGCGGCTCACCATTTCACGCGAGGCACCGACGCGATCGGCAATTTCCTGATGCGTCAATTTCAACTCGGCGTGTTCTCCGGCGCTGTCGGCCCGCTGCTGCAACAAATTGGCAACACGACCGTAAACATCGAGCAAGGCGAAATCGCGCACGCTGCCGGTAAGGATGCGAATTCGACGCGCCATCGCTTTCATCATTGCCAAGGCGGCAGCGTAATCGCCGGTAAGAAACTGCTGAAAATCCTGCTGCGAAATAACTTGCAGCGTCGTTGCTGCGAGCGTCATCACCGAGGCTGAACGCGGTGCGCCATCGATCAGCGCCAGCTCGCCAAAATAATCGCCGGCTTCAAGCCAACTGAAAACAACCTGCCTGCCATCATCGCCGTCGGCAAAGACTTTTAGATTGCCCGACACGACAATATAAAAATTGCTGTGCGTGTCGCCTTCGGTAACAATCACGGAGTTCTTCGGATATTTGTGCAATTTTGCGCAGCGCAATAGTTTCTCGGCGGCTTCATCCGAAAGCTCGGCAAATAAATCGATATTTTTTAACATGTGCGCTCCTGTTCGACGTTTATAGCGTTCTTCATCTTCTAAAAAATATTCTGGTAAGCACTGAAAAATAAAACGCCTTACGTATTAAATGATGACTGCTAGTGCAAGATTACCGAACCATGCGAAGGGAATAATGCATTGGTTAACAAAGCAAATAAATCACCGCTGAAATATTCGCACTTGATACCGCTGCGAAGCGCTTTCGCCGTGTTGATCGTGACGAGTGGGCTGCTGCTGTCGCCCATCGGATTGCAGCTCGAAGAAAATTTCGGTTTACCGCTCTTATTTATGTGGCGCGGCGAACGCCTACCTCCGCCCTCTGTGGCTGTGGTTGCAATCGATGAAGAAAGCAGTGCCGCTCTCGCGCTGCCGGATATCGACCAACTCGATCGCTGGCCGCGCTCGATCTACGCACGTCTGCTGAACACGCTCGCCGATAAAGGCGTGGCTGTCGTCGTCGTGGATATCGCCTTTCTCGAAGCACGCGATTCTGCGGAAGACGACGCGCTTGCCGCCGCGATGCGCGCGTCGGGCAATGTCGTGATACTGAAAATGCTCGATCGGATAATGCCCGGCACAAACGCCAACGATGCCGTCGAGTGGCAATTGATGCCGCATTCGCTGTTCAGCGAAAGCGCGGCTGCGATCGGTGCATTTACGCTGCCCGATCACGCATTAAAAAAATACACGACATTATTTCCGCACACGCCCGAAGGTGTCGAAGCGGCGATGCCACTCATCGCGTTGCAGATTTATTACCCCGACACGCGTGCTTCATTGTTGAATCTATTGCCGACTCTCGGCCATCAAATACTCGCGCAGCAATTGGCCGCCGAACAACGCCCCGCATTCTTCGCCGCGCTAATTCGAGCTGCACTGGCGCAACAACCCGCACTGGCGGATCAGTTGCAAAACGCAGCGATGCAATCACTACCGGCGGATGCGGCGCAGCGTTTGCGCATTCTGCTGAACGCATGGCAAACGACCGATCCGGTGTATTTCAATTTTTACGGGCCGCAACGCCAGATTCCGACGCTCGCATTGAGCGAAGTGCTGTTGCAACCGAATTCCGCGAAGGTTGAGGCATTACGCGGCAAGGCGGTTTTTATCGGGCTCTCCGAACGCTTTCGTAATCAGCGCGATTATTTTTTTACCGTATATACGCCGGGTCGCCACAGCCGGATCAGTGGAGTCGAGGTGGCGGCCACGTTATTCGCGAATTTGCAGCAGGATAAGGTGTTGCGACCGCTCGCATCGTGGCAACAAGTCGCTGTGCTGTTGTTGTGGGGAAGTTTGCTCGTATTCGCGGCGCGCCGACTTTCACCCGCACGCTGGCTATTGTTAACGCTGGCGCTCGCAGCGGGCTACGCATTGCTCGCCGTATTTGCGTTCGATCGATACGCACTGTGGCTGCCGATCATCGTGCCGTTCGCGGTGGCCGCGCCGACACTGGCACTGTTGACGGTATGGTCTTACTACCGACGCAGTGCGACCGCCGAACGCGCTGCGACAGAGGCATTGAGTCTTTACATTCCGCCGGAAATCGCCGCGTCGGTCGGCAAAAATCGAGAACAGCTGCTCGCCGAACATCGCGAACTTGAGGCTATCTGCTTGCTCACGGACATCGTTGGCTTCACCACGCTGTCCGAGCAACGCGAGCCCGCGTATATGCACGCGTTGATGAATCGCTATTACGCCGATGTCGTCGCCGAAGTCGAACGACACGGCGGCATCGTCGCGAATATTGTTGGCGACGGATTGCTCGCTCTGTGGCCTATTCCCCATTTTTTTACGACGAATGCGAACGACAATAGCGCCGCTGTTACGCGCGCCTGTCGCACCGCACTCGCGATCGTCGCTGCCACAGACCGCATGACCGAAACATTGGGCGAAACGTTGACGACATGCGTCGGTATTCATTGCGGTGCGCTCTCGCTAGGGCATCTCGGCGCCGGACAACATTTCGAATACGCGCCAGTGGGGGATGCGATTAACACCACGGCCCGCGTCGAAGCGTATAACCGGCAACTGGGCTCGCGCATTCTGCTCAGCGAACCGGTGCATCAGGCGCTGACTGAGCTGGCGCCGGATCAATTCGCGCTGCGTAGTCACGGCCGAATCATGCTTAAAGGCAAGCGCGAACCGCTTGCGCTGTACGAGCTGCTCGCGACAACGCCAAGCAGCTAGACCCAATCTCAGGATCGAACTATCGAGAGGATCGAATAATGATAAAAGCGCGCTTTACTACTCGGAACTCACAACGTCTGCGATCACATTCTCAACGCCCCCGACTGCAATGGTGGCTGCTCCTCGCGTTGAGTGGACTCGCGAACATTGCATTCGGCGAATGCGAACAGGCCGCCGGTCGGCTCGAAAGTCACGAAGGCACGGTACGTATCGAACAGGCCGGCACGTGGCAACCACTGGCAATCGGCGCATGCGTGCCGGCCGGTGCACGCGTGCAGGTCAGCGGCGGTCGTGCGGTATTTCGGCTGGCCAATGAAACGCTGCTGCGCGCATCGGGTACGACGCTGTTGCGCTTTGCCGAACCCGAACAAAAAAACTGGATTCAATTGCTCGATGGCGCGCTGCATTTCATCACGCGCACGCCGCATGCATTCGACGTGCAAACCGACTACGTGAACGCAGGCGTTAAAGGCACCGAATTCATTCTGACCGCCAATCACATCGAGCGATCGAGCACGCTGACGATGCTTGAAGGCGAAGTCGTTGCGAGCAACGCGCACGGCCAGCAGAACGTGCGCAGTGGCGCCGCGATCATTGCGCGCAGCGGCGAGGCGCCAAATTTACTGACCGTACCCGCGCTGCGCGATGCCGTGCAGTGGACGCTGTATTACCCGCCGCTGCCATCGACTGTTCCGGCGCATTTGCAACCGGCGCTCGACCGCTTTAAACGCAATGATGCCGCGGGCGCGATCGCACAACTCAACGAATTTCCCGCAACGGGTCGCGATGCCGATTATTACGCGCTGGTGAGTGCGATCGATTTACAGCGCGGCGAAATCGATTCCGCCCGCGCCACGCTCGATCGCGCGCTCGCGTTGCAGCCGGAACATCCGCAGGCGCTGGCTTTGAGCGCGATTCACGCCGTTGTTGTCGGTGATATCGAGCGTGCGGAAACGCAGCTCGCGGTTGCGCAAGCGCGGGCACCGCGCGACGCGGCCGTGCTGATTGCAAAGTCATATTTCGAACAAGCGCAACATCGCCTGCCTGCCGCGTTGGCCCACGCGCAAGCGGCTGCGGCGGTCGATCAATCCGCATTGATTCAGGCGCGCGTTGCCGAACTGGCGCTGATGAATGGCAATACCAAACTCGCACGCCAAGCGACAAAATCGGCGCTAACGCAACAACCCGACAACGCGCGGGCAAACGCGATCGATGGCTTCGTGCATTTACAACAATTGCGATTCGATAGCGCCGAAGCCGCCTTCCGCCGCGCCATCACACTCGATGCCACCGATCCATTGCCGCATCTCGGGCTCGGATTGATCGAGATTCGCCACAATCGGGTCGCCGCAGGCCGCGAACAATTGGCGATAGCCGTCGCACTCGATCCCGGCCAATCGCTGCTGCGCAGTTATCTGGGCAAGGCGTATCAACAGGAAGAGCGCGAACGTCTCGCCAGCGATCAATATGCGCTCGCGAAAACACTCGACGCTGCCGATCCGACGCCGTGGTTCTACAGTGCACTGCTCGCGCGCGTACAAAACCGGCCGTTCGATGCTCTGGACGATTTGAATCAGTCGATCGCGCTGAACGGCAATCGCGCGGTGTATCGCTCGCGGCTGCAACTCGATGCCGACGAAGCAACACGCACCGCAAGCCAGAGCGATATTTATCGCGAACTGGGTTTCGATGCATTGGCGCAGCGCTCCGCAGCCAAAGCCGTTAGCACCGCACCATCGGAATACGGCGGTCATCGCGCTCTCGCCGAATCCTACGCAGACAATCCGCAATACGATGCCGCGCGCGCTAGCGAAGTGTTGCAGGCGCAACTGCTGCAACCGTTATCGGCGACGCTCCTGCTGCCGCTGCTCGGCGAAACCAATCTACTGGCCGCAGAAGGCGCCGGTCCCTCCGCATTGGGATTTCGCGAATACAACGCGATGTTCGTCCGCGAAAAACCGTGGCTATCGATAGCCGGCGTCGGCGGTAGCAATGATCTCGGTGCCGGCGAAGCGACATTGAGTGGCATCGTCGACCGC
>CAMLJR010000070.1 GCA_946480345.1 uncultured Spongiibacteraceae bacterium | reverse complement strand
ATGCAAGCCCGCTGGCGTAATCCGGAAACCGGTAAGCCGGAATTGCTGCATACATTGAACGGTTCCGGTTTGGCGATCGGTCGCACGCTGGTCGCGATTCTCGAAAACTACCAGCAAGCTTATGGCAGCGTGTTGGTGCCGGATGTGCTTGTGGATTACATGGGCGGCGTGGATCGTTTGAGCTGATCGACGATGGACTATTTACCGTTATTTACCGATGTACGAAATCGTCGCTGCGTTGTTGTCGGCGGCGGTTCGATTGCGTTGCGCAAAGCGAGCCTGCTTTCGCGTGCCGGCGCCAATGTATTTGTTATCGCGCCGCGAATTCAGGCCGAACTGGTGCAGTTGGCCGAGCGCAGCGGTGGCGATGCGCTCGAGCGCGAATATCAAAGCCTCGATCTCGATAACACGGCGCTCGTTATTGCCGCGACCGATGACGAACAGGTCAACGCGCAGGTCTCGCGCGATGCGCAGGCGCGGCATATTCCGGTGAACGTGGTCGATAATCCGGCGCTGTGTTCGGTGATTCTGCCGTCGATTATCGATCGATCGCCGTTAATGGTGGCGATTGGCAGTGGCGGTCAGTCGCCGGTGCTGGCGCGGCAGTTGCGGGCGAAACTCGAATCTACGATACCCGCAGCCTACGGACGTCTCGCCGAATTGGTCGGTAAGTTTCGCGCCGATGCGGCGAACCGTTTTCCCGATATCGATGAGCGCCGCCGTTTTTGGGAGGAGGTGCTCGAAGGTCCGATAGCCGAATTCGTGTTGGCCGGTCGCGAAGAGGTTGCCGAAACCGAGCTGGCGCGGCGCCTTGCTGACGTGACGCCTGTGGCGAGCGGCGGTGAGGTGTATCTCGTTGGTGCGGGGCCGGGCGATCCCGATTTGTTGACGTTCAAGGCGCTGCGTTTGATGCAGAAGGCCGATGTCGTTCTTTACGATCGCCTGGTCGCGCCGGAAATTGTCGATCTGACGCGTCGCGATGCGGAAAAAATTTATGTCGGCAAGGCGCGGTCGCAGCATGCGGTGCCGCAACAGGACATCAATCAGCTGCTGGTCGATCTCGCGTTGCAGGGTAAAAAGGTTTTGCGATTGAAGGGCGGCGATCCGTTTATTTTCGGGCGCGGCGGCGAGGAGATCGAAAAGCTTGCGGAACATAACATCCCGTTTCAAGTCGTTCCCGGTATCACGGCGGCAGCGGGTTGTGGTGCGTATGCAGGCATTCCGCTGACGCATCGCGATTACGCGCAATCGGTGCGTTTTGTTACCGGCCATTTGAAAGATGGCTCGATGGATTTGCCATGGACCGAGCTGGTGCATCCACGGCAGACCGTCGTTTTTTATATGGGCTTGGTCGGTCTCGCGGAAATCTGCACGCAGCTGATTCGCCATGGCCGGAACGCGGATACGCCGATTGCACTGATTCAGCAGGGCACGACGCGGCATCAGCGCGTTGTCGTCGGCAGTCTGCAAGATCTACCTGAAAAGGTCAGCCACGCTGGGATCAAGGCGCCAACTTTGCTGATTGTTGGCGAAGTCGTGTCGCTGCGTGATCGACTCAACTGGTACAACCCTCCCGGCGATTAAAGAAAGTAGTTGTGGCCCTTTTTATGAACCGGAAATCCGTCACAACATGCGCATGATCATGGCAGTCGATCGCAATCCTGCTTAAAGTTTCATCGATTCAGGTCGATACTCCTTTCAGGAGGTTCGAAAAATGATCGATGTTCGTAATATTCCGCCAGTGTCAGTGACCCAGCTGGACCGTGCGCCTAAACCTGTTTCGCGCGCGGAACCGGAAGATATCCCCTCATCCAAGCTAACTTTGGATGCGCCGCGTAACGAGCGCAGACGCAATCCTGACCGTCGTCGCCAACGCGAAAAAGAACCTATCGATCGCCGTTTAGGCGCTGAACGTCGTCGTCGTTCGGTCGACATCGAGGTTTAATCCGCTCGCCATGCTCAGGTAAGCTGCCCCCTCATTAAAGAGGGATGGTCAGTGAGCAAATATCAATACGATTTATTCGTCATCGGCGCCGGTTCGGCCGGCGTTCGCGCTAGTCGTATGGCAGCGCAATATGGTGGTCGCGTTGCGATCGCCGAAGATCTTTACCTCGGTGGCACCTGCGTCAACGTAGGTTGTGTCCCGAAAAAACTCTTGGTCCAAGCCTCTTATTTCGATGAAGTATTCCGCGACGCTGCGGGTTTCGGTTGGGATATTGGTGCGCCGGTATTCGATTGGCCGACGCTCATTGCCAATAAAGATAAAGAAATTCAGCGCCTCAACTCGGTTTATCAACGCTTACTCGAAGACGCGGGTGCACAAATCTATCGCGGCCATGCCTCGTTGATCGATGCGCACACGGTGAGCGTCAACGGCGAAAATTTCAGCGCGCGGAATATTCTGATCGCCACGGGCGGCTGGCCATGGGTGCCGGAATTCCCTGGATCGGAATTCGCGATTACATCGAATGAAGCCTTTCATCTGTCGCAGCTCCCATCCCGAATGATCATCGTCGGCGGGGGTTATATCGCGGTCGAATTCGCCGGTATTTTTAACGGCATGGGCGTTGAAACTCATCTGGTACATCGCGGCGAATTATTTTTACGCGGTTTCGATAGGGAATTGCGTGAGCATCTTGCGGAGCAGATGACGGCGAAGGGAGTCGAGCTGCATTTTGAGCGCACCGTCGAGTGCATTATCAAAACCGAAGAAGGGCTCCAGGTAACGCTCAGCAACGACGTGTCGATCGAAACCGACTGCGTGTTTTACGCAACCGGGCGACGTCCGCGAATTGCCAATCTGGGGCTGGATAAAATTGGGGTGGCGCTCGATAACGCTGGTTCCATTGAAGTTAATGAATTTTTTCAGACGAGTGTTCCGAGTATTTACGCGATTGGCGATGTGATTGGTGGCGCCGAATTGACCCCCGTTGCGCTTGCACAGGGAATGGCGGTAGCGAAAACGTTATTTCGTGGCGAGCCGACTGCGCTCGATCATCAATTGATTCCCACGGCGGTCTTCAGCCAGCCGAATATGGCTTCGGTAGGGCTGGGAGAAGAGGATGCTCGCGAGTGTTACGGCGATATTGCGGTATTCGCCACGCGGTTCACCCAGCTTAAACATACGCTCGCTGGTAATTCCGAAAAAACATTCATGAAACTCATCGTCGATCAAAAAACCGATCGTGTTGTCGGCGCTCACATGGCCGGTTCCGAAGCCGGCGAAATTATTCAGGGATTGGCTGTGGCGATGCGAGCGGGGGCGACCAAGGCGGATTTCGATAACACGCTGGGTATTCACCCCACGGCCGCGGAAGAGTTCGTGACTATGCGAACGCGAGTGCGTTAACGTCGCGCGCAGTGGCTGTTTCGATTGTCATAAAGCGGTGCGGATTTTAATGTGCGTCGCACTAAAACTCCGCATCGAGCTCGTCGATATCCTCGGGCTCGAGTCCTGCGGCCGCTATCCATTCCTGCATTTGTGGTAGCGCCATGATCTGCTGGCAGTAACTTTCGCAAATATCATCCAATCGCACATCATAGGTTCGAAAGCGTGTTACCACCGGCGCGTACATCGCATCCGCCATGCAAAGCTTGCTGCCGAACAAATATGGCCCGCCATATTGACTGATGCAATCGCGCCAGATTCTGGTGATGCGATCGATATCCGATTGCGCGCGCGACCAGATTTTGAAATGCGGAAAATGCGCCTTCAGATTCATCGGCAGTGCGGCGCGCATTGCGCTGAATCCCGAATGCATTTCGCCTGAAATAGAACGGCAATGCGCGCGTGCAGCGCGGTCATCAGGTAGAAGTCCCGCGTTCGGTCTAAGCTCATTGAGAAATTCGCCGATCGCCAGAGTGTCCCAAATCTTAATGTTGTCGTAATGCAAACACGGCACGAGGATCGAGGAGGAAAGCAGCAGAATTTCTGCGCGTACATCGGGGTCGTCAGGAGAAACGGTTTTTTCTTCGAACGGTAGGCCGGCAAGTTTGGTAAGCAGCCAACCGCGCAGCGACCAGGACGAATAATTTTTACTGCTTATCGTCAATATAGTTTTTGGTGTGAGCGTCGTTTTTGCCATCAAATGTCCCTTCGTTACTCGTGCAGTCGGCGGTGCGGTACTAACTTTTTCATGAACATGTGGTACCACCATCCACGCCGAGTGCAATTACTACACCAATTGATCAGCCGTAGTGCCCGCAACATTGTTATACACGGCATCCGTGGCATGCATGTTGCTCAATTACGTTAACGTCATAAAAGAACAATGACACTGAGCGAAAGTTCTTACCGCGAATAGTACGTTAGACTTGGTGAAAACGGTTTAAACAACAGTGGCGCCAAACGGTATGCTGAAAAACCTCATGATGTATCCGATGTATCAAATGTACGCGGATATGACCAACCCCATCCGAGCCACTGCCAGAGCGCTCTCGCCTCTTTTTAATAATCCCTCTTGTGGATTTCCGATGCAATCGCTTTGGCGACAGATGATCGGTGCTGCGTGCGACGTCACATCAGTAGCCGGCCTTACCCATCACCGTCCGCCATTTCGCATAGTTTCGGCTACGGTAAACGGCGAGGAAATTGCGATCGTCGAGGAAGATGTTGCAAGCACCCCATTTTGTAAATTGCTGCATTTCAAAAAAGTAAGCGACATCGTCCAGCCGAAGCTTTTGGTATTGGCGCCGGTATCAGGGCATTTTGCGACATTGCTGCGTGCGACTGTCCAGACGTTATTGCAGGATCACGATGTTTACATTACCGATTGGATCAATATTCGCGATGTGCCCAAATCGGATGGTCCGTTCGGACTGGATCAATACGTCGATCACGTAATCAATTTTCTGGAGCTGCTGGGACCGGGTTCGCATCTGATGGGCGTATGCCAACCGACGGTACCTGCGTTAATTGCCGTGGCGGCGATGGCCGAGGATAAGAATCCAGCGCAGCCAATTACTATGACCTTGATGGCGGGGCCCATCGATACGCGCGTTAACCCCACAGAAGTGAATAAGCTGGCGATGTCGAAATCGATTGGCTGGTTTGAAAAAACTGTCGTTAGTTACGTGCCGTTTCGATATCCGGGCGCGATGCGGCGTGTGTATCCCGGGTTTTTGCAAATCAGTGCGTTTATGTCCATGAACATGGGACGACATATCGGATCGTTCATCGAAATGTACGCGAGCCTGGTGCGGGACGATCAGGAAAAAGCGGAATCGATTCGCACGTTTTACGAAGAATATTTCGCGATGATGGATTTGCCCGCCGAGTTTTATCTCGAAACCGTGCAGCGGGTTTTTCAAGAGCATCACTTGCCGCTCGGAACGATGCAGTATCGCGGTCGCAGAGTAAAACCCGAGCTGATCAAGCGCACGGCCTTGTTCACGATCGAGGGCGAAAAAGACGATATCTGTTCGATCGGCCAAACCTTGGCGGCGCAGGAATTATGCAGCGGCGTGCGCCCATACAAACGTAAACACCACGTGCAAAATGGCGTAGGGCATTACGGGGTTTTCAGCGGTCGACGCTGGGAAATGGAAGTTTATCCGCTGGTGCGCGATTTCATTTATATGTACGACAAATAGCGATACATACGGCGGATAATCGTTTCACGATTTATTCGGCAACGATGATTCGATTCCGCGAATCACACAATCGATCGTAAATTCAAATAACGCATCGTTGTCCTGATCGCCGAGATACGGCAGCAAATTTTCAATCGCTGCGCGTCCGCGCGACGATAAATGTTCCAGCGCCGAATCGGCATCGCCGCGCTCAAGACGAATCGCTGCGGGCTCGAGCATGACTTCATTCAAAATCGAGCCTAATACCACGCGCGAAAAACAGCGCGATGTGTCCATCAATTGATAACCGGATAAACCGGCCATTTGCAGCGCGCGCAATTGCGGCTCGGTGATTTCGAACCACGCGACAGGCGTATGCGGATTTACTTGCACGATCGTGATGACGTGAGGAAATTGCAATTGTCGCTGCCGCACTGCTCGCGCCCATTTGCGCAGCATTTCACGCCAATCGCTTTCGTGTTCCAGATCCGTTAAATCGATGCCGCAAATCACGCGATCGGAAATGGCATTGAATAGATCCTGTTGATTTTTAAAATAGGCGTAGAGTGCCGCCGGGGTGGTTTCAAGTTCCTGTGCGAGGCGGCGCATGGTCAATTCTTTTAGCGGGAGCATTTGTAATAGTCCCACGGCTTTATCGACAATTTTCGTTTGCGACAACAATGGACGACCGCGCACTGCTTTTGGTTTCGTCGACATAAATATCCTTATCAAAGCCAGTAATTGGATTATGGTTAGCGCTGTTAAGGTAAAAGGCAGATGCGACTGACTTATGCCAGTGTTTGAGTGAATGCCCGGCAATCGGTAGTTGCCTTGTTGTTATGGGACACATTCTAACAGCGGGTATACCGAGCTCGTCATCATTTCTCTGAAGGCGAGTTACCATTAACCGGCGATATCGAATTATCGCTGGATGTTGTTTCGAAGAAAGACGCTTTTTAGTGCGACTCTGAGTGAGGAATTTCGAGATGCCGATCTGGAAGAAACAACCGCCGCTCGATGTGCTTGCACCCTCGCTGCATGCATGGTTCGGAAGCGAGCTTGGCAGCGCAATTCTTGCCGTGGAGCAGCGTTTGCTGAATCGCAGTCTCACCGATTGCTTTGGTTATTATCTGTTGCAGCTCGGTATCGATAGCGAGCTCGATCTGTTCGGTGATTGTCGCGTGCAACGCTGTTTTAAAGCAGGTCCGACGGCACCGCGGCCGAAGCGCGATGCCGCCGATTCGCGCACGCATTTTGTTCGGTGCGATTTTGGCGAGTTGCCGTTCGAATGCGACAGTATCGATGTGATCGTCGTGCATCATGTGCTTGAATTCGCAACCAATCCTCACGCCGTGTTGCGCGAGCTACATCGCGTACTGGTGCCTCGCGGCCGCATCGTGCTGATCGGCTTCAATCCCTGGTCGCCATTCGGGGCGCGGATGATAGCGGGGCGGCTGCGCGGTAACAGTATCTGGCGCAATCATTTGTTATCGGCGCCGCGTATGAACGATTGGCTGCAATTGCTCGGCTTCGAAACCGAGCGTATCGATTACGGGTTCAATCGCTTGCCGCTTCATCGCGCGGCGCATTGGCCGAACGCTGCGTCGGAGAGCAATATTCTCTCGCGCCGATGGCCGCTTGGCGGCGTGTATGCAATCACTGCAATTAAAGAGGTGGCAAAATTTATCCCGCTGAAACCAACCTGGGCGAAACCGCGAGCAGTCCTAGCACCGCTGGTCCCGAAACCAACCTCGGCAGTCGGCCAACGACAGACCGGCCACCAATGAAGCAAGTCGAAGCGTTTACCGATGGCGCATGTAAAGGCAATCCCGGTCCCGGTGGTTGGGGAGTTTTGCTGCGTTATCAGGGCCAGGAAAAAACGCTGCACGGCGGCGAGAATCCGACGACCAACAATCGCATGGAGTTGAAGGCCGCCATCGAGGCGCTGACTGCGCTCAAAGAGCGCTGTGAAGTCACGTTGACCACCGATTCGGAATACGTCCGTCGCGGTATCAGCGAATGGATCGAACAATGGAAGCGACGCGGTTGGCGCACCGCAGCCAAGGCGCCTGTGAAAAACGTCGACTTGTGGCAGCAGCTCGACGAGTTGAATCAGAAACACATCGTGCACTGGCATTGGGTGAAAGGCCACAGCGGCCATCGCGAAAACGAAATAGCCGATGAGTTGGCCAATCTCGGCATCGAGGAAATGCGGCATAAGGCGTAACGACTAGCCGAGCTTCGATAGAGCTCCAAAGGGAGCATCGTTTGAGCGGGCGCAAAATAACAAATTTCGGCAAGAAGAAGGTTGACGCTGCGGATCGATTTCCACATTCTTGCCGGCGTTTGTTCAACTCAATCGATGGAAGATCCTCATGATGCCAGCCACCAATCGAGTCGTCGTACTCGATACTGAAACTACGGGTCTGGAGCACAATCAAGGGCATCGTCTGATCGAGATCGGTTGCGTCGAGTTGATCAACCGGCGTCCCACCGGCCGCCATCTGCACCATTATCTGAACCCTCAGCGCGAAATCGATGCCGGCGCGATCGAAGTGCATGGCATCACCAATGAAATGCTGGTCGATAAACCGCTGTTTGAGCATGTCGTCGACGAGTTGCTCGAATTTATTCGCGGTGCGGAACTGGTGATTCACAACGCGCCGTTCGATCTCGGGTTTATCAATAACGAGCTCGGGTTAAGCGGACGCGAAGGCGTGCGTGTTGAAGCGCTCTGTTCGGTCATCGATACGCTGATCATGGCGCGGCAACGCCACCCTGGTCAGCGCAATAACCTCGATGCGCTCTGCCAGCGCTACGGCGTCGATAATTCACAGCGCGAGCTGCACGGCGCGTTGCTCGACGCCGAAATCCTGGCTGACGTTTATCTCGCGATGACCGGCGGTCAGACCGCGCTGGCATTGGCCACGACCGACACCGAGAGCGGGGCCAATGCCTCGACCGATGTCAGCATTCGTCGGGTTGCCGTCGCCCGCGAGCAGTTGCGTGTGATTGCGGCGAACGCTGTCGAGCTGGAGGCGCATGCGGCACAACTCGCACTGATCGATAAAGCGAGTGGCGGCAAAACCTTATTCCGCAGCGGATCATAGTAAAGGTTGCGCGGCGTTCGAAGCACCGCCCGAATGGGTTTGCAGCGGCGAGAGCCGCCAATCGATGCTATAAATGACGGGCACTTAACAGCGCTAGTGCGAGCATCGATTTAACTTCGCCGCACATCAACACTGCTAATACAAATCGCTGTTAATCATTGCTGTCGTATTCATCGCGAAGTCCGATTGGTATTCCAATCGACCACCGCTAGACGCCAATTCATTGCTGGAAGGATGCACTGTGTCGCAGGAAGTAGCCGTAAACCTGAACTCTCTGGCGCTGGTGCGCGAAGAGCTCGAAGCCACCATGCAACGCGCTGCCGGCGAATTCGAAGCGTTTCTGCTCGATTCGGCCAATCGCGAGGCGGTCGACAACTGCGTGACCGATATGGCGCAAATCACCGGTACGCTGCGTTTGATTCAATTCCCAGCGGCGGCGCTGCTGGCCGAAGAAATGACAGCCGCGCTCCGCGACATGACGGGTGCCTCTGGCCCCAGCGCCGAGGCACTGGCAGGCGCATTGAGCCACGCGTTTTTTGTGTTGCCGCGCTATATCGAATTCGTTATCACCCAGCGTTTCGGCGATCCGATTCTGATCGTTCCCTACGTCAACGAGCTGCGGGTTGCTCGCCGTCAACCACTGGTGCCTGAGTACCATTTCGATCAGCGCAAGTTCGGCCTGGAACCGGTACATCCGTTACCGCCGGCAGAAGGGGCAACCGATCGCAGTGCGCTCGAGCGTCTGCGGCTGATGTATCAGGTCGGGCTGCTGGCGATTCTGCGGCAGCAAAATCAAGCGCTGAACCTGCAACTTATCGCGCGCGCGTCCGCGCGTTTCGCGCGTCAAACCGATCCCGCCACCGGCAACGGCCTTTGGTATCTGGCGGCGGCGGTGGCGGAGTGTCTCGCGCGCGGCGGTCTGGCACTGAATCTGAACAGACGTCGCACGCTCGGCATTATCGAGCGCCTGATGGCGCGCTATCTCAAAGGGGGCGATGAGGCGCTGGCGACGGCACTCGATCCCGCATTGCGGCGCGAGCTGGTTTTTCTGTTGGCGCTTTCATCGCATCGCGAAGGCCTTGCCGGCGTCGTTATCGCGGCATTTGCCATTCCACACTTGCAGCCCGACGACAAAACGCTGGTCGAGCAGGCGGACGCGATGCGCGGCCCCGGTCTCGAAGCGATTGAGTCCGTCGTCAAGGTGTTGAAGGAAGAGTTGCGCAGTGCCAAGGATATTCTCGAAATTGCCGCGCAGAATCAGAGTATTTCCAGCGACGATGTCAGCCCGCTCTTCGAAACATTGAATCGCGTTGCCGATACCTTGCGGATAGTGAACCTGAAAGCGCCGAGCAATATTCTGCGCGAGCAATTGCAACAGGTGCAGACGTGGGCGGCGCAGAAAAACGGCGTTCCACCGGAGCAGTTTCTCGCGGTAGCGGATGCGTTGCTGTTTATCGAAAGTAGCCTGTCCGCACTGTATCGAAACGAGCTGCGTTCGAGCGATCTCGATCAAGTCAGCGATGCAATGCGGCAGCAAATCGTTGCGGATAGCCAGTTAGCCGAAGCATCGAAAATTGTCATCGATGAATTGCAGGCAGGAATTTCGCTGTGTAAACGTGCGATTACTTCGTACGTGGAATCGAATTTCGATCCGATCCATATCGCGAATGTCGCCACTACGTTGAACAGCGTGCGCGGCGGCGCGCAAATGCTGAATCACTTGCGAGCGTCAAATATTCTGAAAAGCTGCGTGGCGTTCGTCGAAGCGCATAGCAGGGATAAACAACAAAGCGGTCCGCAGCGGCATCAACTGCTCGAAACGTTGGCCGATGCGCTAATCAGCCTCGAATACTATTTCACCGAGCTGGCCGCACGCCGTACTCCAGACGAAAAAATTCTCGCGGTAGCGGAAGAAAGTCTGGCGGCGCTGGGATATGCAGTACCGCGTTAATGGAGTTTTAACTTGTCGATGATCTATCTCGCTGTGACTGTTGTTCTCGCTGTTGTTGCCATCCTCGCTTTACTGCTGTCGGCGCGTTTACTGCTGGGTAATTGGCTGCTGGCATGGCTGCGCGGAACCGCCGGTCTGCTGATTCTTGCGCTGGCGGTTGTCATTGCTGTCGCTGCGTGGGATTTGCACGGTTATCGTCAGGTCGATGCGAAGCCGATCGCGACGCTGGCATTCAACAAGCTCGACGACAAACGCTACGCGCTGACTCTGGTCGATCAGGCCGGCGTCGAGCAGCGTCACGAAATCAACGGCGATATGTGGCAGCTCGATGTCCGTTTGCTGAGATGGCCCGACGCGGTCGCACGTGTCGGCATGAAACCTGGCTACCAGCTCGATCAACTGGCGGGGCGCTATCTATCGCTGGAAGATGAGCAGAAGCAGCCGCATACCGTGATCGCGTTGCATGCGGAACAGCGCTGGTTCGATTTATGGACAAGCCTGCAGCGCATCAATCGTTATTTCTCCTTGTTGACGGCCGATCGACTGCGCGCGTCATATCAACCGATGGCAGACGGCGCTCTCTACAGTGTGGTGTTCGTTAACAACGGCATTGCCACGCAGCCGATGAACGATCGGGCTAAATCCGCCGTAGACCATTGGCAATAGCCCGCTGGCCCACTGGCGGTTAGCCTCTATCAATAAGCCCAGCCCCGTCAGCTTGACTTCGTTCCGGGCGGTCGCCAACATGACCGCCCGCCTTATTTTGCCCCCGCAGCCACGGAGATAACCCTTTGCAATTTATTGCCGATTACGGCCTTTTCTTTCTGAAATTTTTTACCGTTATCGTCGGTCTGCTGATTTTGATTGCCGGTATTTTCGCGATCGGTCAGCGCCGCCATAAAGAAGCCGATGGACATATCGAAGTCAAAGACCTCGGCGCGCGTTTCCTCGATTTCGAAGACGACATCAAGCATTCGATTCTCTACGAAGACGAATTGAAAGCGCTGCATAAGCAACAGCGCAAACAAGATAAAGCCGAAGAAAAAGCGCGCAAAAAGCACAAAGGCGAAGTGTTGAAGCCGCGTATTTTCGTACTCGATTTCGATGGCGATATCAAAGCGTCGGCCGTGGAAAATCTGCGCGAAGAGATCAGCGCCATTCTGACCGTCGCTGTTGCCGGCGAAGAAGTGCTGGTGCGTCTCGAAAGCTCTGGCGGCATGGTGCACAGCTATGGGCTCGCCGCATCGCAATTGCAACGGCTGATTAATGGCGGCTTGAAAGTTACCGTGGCGGTGGACCGTGTAGCGGCCAGCGGCGGTTACATGATGGCGTGTATAGCGCAGCACATTATTGCCGCGCCGTTTGCCATCATCGGTTCGATCGGTGTCATGGCGCAGCTACCGAATTTTCACCGCTTGCTGAAGAAGCACGATGTCGATATTGAATTGCACACCGCCGGAGAATTTAAACGCACGTTGACCGTGCTCGGCGAAAATACCGAAAAAGGACGACGCAAGTTTCTCGAAGAGCTCGAAGATACCCATCAACTGTTCAAGCAGTTCGTTGCCGAACATCGTCCGCAGCTCGATATCGACAGCACCGCCACGGGTGAAATTTGGTACGGCACGCAAGCGATGGCGCGTCAGCTGGTCGATGCGATCCAAACCAGCGACGAGTTTTTATTGCAGCGTTATAAAGACAACGATCTTTTCCTCGTGCGCTATGTCGAGAAAAAACCGTGGCAGGAAAAGTTGGGCTTGGCGGCGGAAGCCAGCGTCGAGCGGGTTGCCGAGCGCTGGCTGCATCGATTGACTACTCGGTTCTTTTGGTAAGCAGGCGATTCTTCCGAAGTAGCTCTGATAAACGGCGCTGCGTTTAACGCGCCGTTTATTTTGGTGTTGCGCGCACCGGTGAGAACGTATCGAACTCTTCAAGTTTTGCCGGCGGAGCAGGGTTCTTCTGCGTCGTCGGGGCTGCTTCGTGCAATGCTTTTTCCTGTGTGTCCTGCATGTATTGGTAATTCTCGCGGCTGACTTCACGAATGCGATCGTCGTCGCGCAGGATTACCGGTCGAATGAACACCATCAGATTGTTTTTCGTGCGGGTACTGCTGGTCGAGCTGAACAGCTTTCCGATTAACGGCAGATCGCCGAGCACCGGTACTTTCTCTTTGTTTTCCGACTGGTTGTCGCTGATCAGCCCGCCGAGCACAAGAATCTGATCGTCGCGCATCAGCACCTTGGTGGTTATTTCGCGCTTGTTAGTGACGAGATCCGAGGCGCCGGTGACGGCGGCGGTAATGCTTTCCACTTTCTGCTTGATATCGAGCGTTAGCGTATTGCCTTGATTGATGCGTGGCGTGATTTCTAGCGAAGTGCCGATATCTTTGCGCTCAATGGTGACGAAGGGGTTGGTCGTCGACGATGCGGCACTTGTCGATTGGCCGGTTTTAAACGGCACGTTCTGTCCGACGAGCAGCGTAGCGGGTTCGTTGTCGATCGCAACGATGGTGGGCGTCGACAGTACGTTTGCTTTCGTGTTTGTACTGAGTGCCCGAATCGCCGCCTGCAACGTGCCGCCGGTGTAATAGCCGAGAGTCAGACCACCTGAGGGCCCCGTGATTCTGCCTGTCGTTGGGTCAGTCGCAAACGGAGACAATCGCCCCAATGTATTGACGGCACCAATTCCACCGCTGCCGTTCAGATCGGTGATGTTACCGGTACCCCAGATCACGCCGAGATCGTTGGCAACCTCGTTGTTCACTTCGACGATCAATGCTTCGACCAGTACCTGAGCACGGCGTACGTCGAGCTTCGCGACAACATCTTTGAGCGAATCGATCAGGCCGGGCGGGGCGTTGACGACGACGGCATTCGCGCTCTCGCTGGCCTCGATGCTGAAGCTGGTTTCCTTGTCTTTCTGATCTTTCAATACACTCTGCGCGATGCTTTTCAGGATCGGCACGATTTCCTTCGCCGAGGCATACTGCAGATACAACACCTGCGTATTGCCGCCGCCTTGAATCTGTTTATCCATCTGCTGAATCAAGCGCTTCACTTGCGCGCGTTTGCCGGCATCTCCGCCCAGCAAAATGCTGTTCGAGCGTTCATCGGCAGAAAGACTCAACGGCAAT
>CAMLJR010000069.1 GCA_946480345.1 uncultured Spongiibacteraceae bacterium | reverse complement strand
CACGCACTTCCATTTCGACGAGCTCGAGCAGCTCGGCGTCGTCGACCATGTCGGCCTTGTTCATGAATACCACGATGTATGGAACACCGACCTGACGCGACAGCAGGATGTGCTCGCGGGTCTGCGGCATCGGGCCGTCAGCGGCCGATACCACCAGGATGGCGCCGTCCATCTGCGCTGCGCCGGTGATCATGTTCTTCACATAGTCCGCGTGACCCGGGCAGTCGACGTGCGCGTAGTGGCGAATCGATGATTCGTATTCCACGTGCGCGGTGTTGATCGTGATGCCACGCTCACGCTCTTCCGGGGCATTGTCGATCTGGTCGTATGCTTTCTTCACACCACCATAGGTGTCCGCACAGACAATCGTCAGCGCCGCTGTCAGTGTCGTCTTACCATGGTCTACGTGACCAATCGTGCCCACATTCACGTGGGGCTTGCTGCGCTCAAATTTTTCCTTAGCCATGGCAATCTATCTCCCAGCCGGGCGTTTAAACGAAATCAAGCGCAAGCCGTCAACGACTTACGCCAACAAAACTGGAGCTCATGACCGGAATTGAACCGGTGACCTCATCCTTACCAAGGATGTGCTCTACCGACTGAGCTACATGAGCAGATCTATAACTCAACCACCGTACTGATAATCCGGCCACCTAGTCCGCCGCTTGGAGCGGGTAGCGGGAATCGAACCCGCATCATCAGCTTGGAAGGCTGAGGTTCTACCACTGAACTATACCCGCCGCTCGGAGCAACTCTGTAACAGCACACGTGGGAACAAAAGTGGTGGAGGGGACTGGATTCGAACCAGTGAAGCTCGCGCGTCAGATTTACAGTCTGATCCCTTTGGCCACTCGGGAACCCCTCCCTCAAAAGAGCGGGCTATTCTGCTCACCGCACATGAGGTTGTCAACTCCGCAAACGGAGTTAATTTTACCGCTAAGTGCATGTGAACTATGGTAATTTGGAGCTGGCGAGAGGAATTGAACCCCCGACCGGCTGATTACAAGTCAGCTGCTCTACCTACTGAGCTACGCCAGCGGCTCTGCACAACCTAGCCTACTCATGCAGCGATCCAAACAGCCGGGCCGCCGCAAGAGGGTGCGCATTCTAGTCTAACTTTTCAGCAGAGGCAATCAGTTCACAGGAGTTTTTGCGGAGCTCCAGATCCTGGGTTCCGGCTTTGATCTGCTGCCAGAGCTGGTCGGAAAGCTTGAGATGCTCATCACCGGCAAAGACTTCCCATATCTCTCGGGAAAAGCGCGGCACCTTGCGGATTTTTGCCTCATAACCGATCTCACGACGCTGCTTCATCACGCCCTGCGCAAGCTCTTCCCTGGAGAAAAAGCCGAGCGAAATACCGTTAACCAACTCTCCCTCGGTAATAAGAAAGCTGTCGATATTTTTAGCCTGCAATTCCCGTAGCAAATCGAGCGCTTCTTTACGCGAACGCATCGGGCCCAGATGAACCCAGTAATCCGGCTTGTCGGGAATGCTGACCTGGTAAGTGTTAACGGTGATATCCAACGCCTTAAGACGTGCGCGCACTTGGTTTGCACTGATCAACTCCTTAAAAGGTCCGATCATGTGGCACACCGGCACTGGAGGAGCTACATCCGATGGCGGCGCGGAAGTTACGCCGACCTTGGCACCGACTTCCGATAACAACTCGAGCCTCGCGCCGAGCTGCTGACTGGTTTCGTCAGCCACCAGCGGAGCACTATGTTGTCGCGCATTACGCTCCCAAACGAAATAAATGGCATTGCACAACAGCAATCCGATTACCAGCCAACGCAACATAACGTCCTATCCTGAGCATGGTCCGCAACCATGCGATTGAGGCATCAATATATAAAGAAGCGCTATCCAGGCAGCGCCCAGCGCAAACCATCGAGCACTAAATCCGGGATTACATTTATTTCCTCAACGCCGAGCTGAGCGAGATGATCAGCAGCATGCAAAGCCCAACCGCCGCTAACAATTAGCGGCGGACGCCTACCGAGCTGCCTCTCAGCAGCATGCAGAGCCACAAGCACCGTACCGCACAGCGCAGCAACGATACCGTGGTGAGCGCACTCCCCCGTGCTCACACCCAAACCGAAGCTTTCGCTTGCGCTCACATCGAAACGAACCTTATCAGTGCCCTCTAGCAATGAGCGCTCCATCAAACGCGCGCCGGGGACGATATAACCACCTAGATGCCGACCATTGTCGTCAGCCACATCAACGGTGAGCGCCGAACCTGCATCGACGACCAAGACCGCCGACCGCATCGATTGAAACGCTGCGATCAAGGCCAGCCAACGATCGACCCCAAGCTTAGCTGGCTCTACATAAGCATTTTGGACACCGGCGCAACTTGAGCTAGAAGTCGCAAATTCAATCCGGAGACCGAGCGCCGCATTCACTCGATCGGCTAAAAGAGCATTCGTCGATTCACTCAACACCGACGCAACGCGCACGCGCTCGGCACCAGCCCACACCGATGGTAACTCGCCGGCAATCCATGCATCGATACTGCCGGTGCCGCGATCTATTACCTCACCGTCATCGGTGATCGTGCGCCATTTACCACGCGTATTGCCGAGATCGAGCTCAAGAATCACGGCTGCATCCTCAAACTGACTTCACCGCCATGAAACCGCTGCAACCCTTGCGGTGTATCGACGGTAAGGGCGCCACTTTCATCGACACCCACCGCCACGCCCAAAATAGTCTGCTCGCCATAATGCAACGTGATCGCCTGACCGCGCGCGACATCGAAACTCATCCATTCTTCGCGAAAACGCGAAAAACCGCCGCGCTCGAATTCGACCAACAACGGCAACAGCTCGCCAATCACCGCCGAGGCGAGGGCATTGCGCGACACATTCCGACCTGCCACGCTGCTGGCGTCGGTCCATTGCTGATCGATTGCCTTAGCTTCCGCCACCCCCGTCATCGCGACATTGATTCCAATGCCGATAATGACCTGACACCGCCCCGCTGCGTCACCTGTCATTTCGAGCAGAATACCGGCGAGCTTGGCGCCGTTGGCGATCACATCGTTTGGCCACTTCAAGCCGGCACCAGACACCCCAATTGAAGCCAACGCACGCACAACCGCCACTCCAACCGCGAGACTCAAACCCTCAAGCGCCGCCGCGCCACTATCGAACTCCCACGTGACGGACATATAAAGATTGCGCGCGAACGGACTGACCCAGGGCCGGCCACGACGCCCTCGCCCAGCCAGCTGACGCTCGGCAAAGACGACATGGCCGCGCATCGGTTCCGACTGCATCAACTGCATTGCTTCGCGATTGGTCGAATCGGTGGAGACTAGCGTTGTTAACGAACCGAGTAGATCGATCGCGGCTGTCGACAACGCAGATTGAATGAGGGGCTTATCGAGCAGCTCGATATTTTCAAGCAATCGATATCCCCTACCTTTGGCAGACTCACAACGGATACCCAGCGATTCCTCAAGTTTTTGCAGCTGCTTCCAGATCGCAGCACGACTAATACCGAACAATGCACCCAGCTCTTCACCGGAATGGAATTCGCCATCCGCCAGCGCTCGCAGCAACGCCAGTTCGATCGACATGGTCGGCCTCTTGTAAAAATGGGCGGATGATAACAAACAACGTTAGCGATGAAAGACGAGTAATTACGTTCCCGTTATGACGCGGCTATCATGCGCACCACGATCAATTGAGGCACCCCATGACCATCGACGAACTTGTTCAGCAGATTCGCAGCGAATCCGATTGCATTGACTTCCAACATGTCATCGACACGATCAACGCAAATTACGATTTTCAATCGACGCAATTTCATAACGGGATAGGCGCTGATCGCATCACGAATGCCGCTGGCGCAAATGAAGGCTCGTGCCGAATTTTTGCGTTCGCGCAATTGCATGGATTGAACGAAGCGGAAACCCTCGCCTGCTTCGGCCAGTTTTATCGCGATGTGACCGCCACTCCGCTCGGCACTGACCACGCCAACATCCGCACCTTCATGCGTCACGGCTGGGCCGGAATTCGCTTTGACGGCAAAGCGCTCTCACCTAAAAGCTAAATCCGAACCAACAAAAAAGGCCCCGCAGGGCCTTTTTTATTTACATCAAAGCTAGCCTTTGATTCGGCTTTTGTATTCGCCGGTACGGGTATCGATTTCCACCGAATCGCCGATTTCGCAAAATCCGGAAACCTGCATTTCGAAACCGTTATTGAGGCGCGCAATCTTCATGATTTTGCCCGAGGTATCGCCGCGCACTGCGGGTTCGGTGTAGGAAATCTCGCGCACGATCGTGGTCGGGAGTTCGACGGAAATCGCCTTACCTTCGTAAAACACGGCCTCGCACACATCCGGCATGCCGTCTTCGATGAAGTTGATAACGTCGCCGAGGTTTTCGGCTTCTACTTCATACGGGTTGTAATCGCTGTCGACGAATACATACAACGGATCGGCAAAGTAGGAATAGGTCACTTCTTTGCGTTCGAGCTGGACCGGATCGAACTTGTCATCGGCCTTATAAACGCTCTCGGACATACCGCCGCTGAGCAGGTTTTTCATTTTGGTTTTGACCACTGCCGAATTGCGACCAGATTTGTTGTATTCGGCCTTTACCACAACCCAGGGCGAACCATTCAGGTTGACGACATTGCCAGCACGGAGTTCTTGAGCGGTTTTCATAGAGAGGTACCAGAGAGAATGACTACGAGAGCGATACTGGAAAAAACGCGCGCACTATACATTATTTGCGCAAAATTGCACCAGCATCGCAGCGAGATTCGTGCGCTTATCGAGGCGTTCGGCCCACTTCTCCGCATGAGTGCGCAGCGCTGGCAGTTCTCGAATGACATTCGCGGTAGCCGCTGTCATCGAACCGTGGTTATTCCATGCACACCAAGCAGCAGCCAGCGAATCGGCCGCAGACAACGCTAAATGTTCACGATACAGCGCGAGAAATGCATTGAGCTTCGGCCAATGCGCATCCGCTTCCTGCTGATAGATGTGCCAGAAAAATGGTCGCGCAGCCCATTGGGCGCGCACGAACGAATCCTCACCGCGCACGCAATTTAAATCGCAACACCATAGCAACCGATCGTAATCGTCCTGCGTAAGAAACGGCACCGTTATCGCGGTTAAATTGCCGCGCCGATAACGCGCACCATCCGCCCACTGCGAAACACCAAAATAATTCGCGACGCGCGGGACAATTTTTCCTTGTGGAATTACACACAGAGTGGACACATTTTCAATCGACAATGCATCGAACAAATGCTCGACCGGCGCCGTTGCATATGCGAATAACGAGATCAACAAATCGTCCGCCGACCGATCAACACCCATGCTTTCGAGAAATGTTCGCTGCGCTTCGGCGTCAGCTTGAAACGCACGGCGCCGCTCGATCAAATCGGATTCTTTTAGCAATCCGCCGGTGTTTTCCGTAAAACCTGGAAAGAAAAAATATTTAACCAACCCACTCAATTGCGGCGATGGCAGCGCATGACAATCCGAAACCCATTTTTCCGCGCTCAAATATTCGAGGTTTATCCAGATCGGCGCGACCGCGCACTTCGCCATTGCATCGATATAATTGCGCGGCAAATTACACGCGAAGGCTTCAATAATGACATCAGCGGGTACCACATCGAGTACCGGTTCGCGCCACTGGCGAACCACTACGCCTGATGCGACTTGCTCATCGCAATCGATTTGTATCGAGGAATTCATGCGTTGTAACACGCTTATATCATCAATCCACAACCGCACGCTCAGCTCAAACTCAGCCGCGAGCTGACGAGCTAGCCGCCAACAAACACCAGCGTCGCCGTAGTTATCGATTACCGTGCAGAAAATATCCCAACGCTTACGCATCTCTCGAACACATCTATTAAATGAGGATCAAGTGTACCGACGTTAACGCCGCAACGGATCGTTTTTTGCAAGTCAATTCGCGTCTTCAGCGCTGATAAATTGCTAGTAAAAAAGTGCTGGGATATATTCGAACCGCTAGCGTAACTCCGCTGGCAAACTCTTCCATCGATAGGAATGTCGCCATGAAAACTCAACTAATGCGCCGCACCAGTTGGACATTGTTATTAACGCTGCTGACGATATGGGTACCCATCGCGCCAGTACATGCTGCAATGATCGGTACTGAGCAAATCGTTTCCACCGGCGAAGTTATACAAAATCGTGATCGTATCCGCAGCTTCTTACAACGCGAAGATGTTCGCGACATGCTGCAAAAACAAGGCGTGGATTCTAACGTGGCATTATCGCGCGTCGATGCAATGACCGACCAAGAAGTGCAAACTGTTGCTGATCAGCTCGATAAGCTGCCGGCCGGTGGCAGCGTTCTCGGCGTTTTGTTTGCCGTATTCGTTATTTTGCTGGTAACGGATATTCTCGGCTTGACCAAGGTATTTCCGTTTACGCGCTCCGTCCGTTAAATGATAGAACGCATCAACTCTGCAATAACCAGTGCCCGCTATTTAGCGGGCATTTTGTTTTGTGCCGGCCTGCTGATGTTACAAGGCTGCGCGACGCCGCAAGCAACCCGCCTTCGCGCGCAACCACCGGCGCTGCCCCCGCATGTTGAACTAGCGTCGGTGCCCTATTTCGAGCAAGACGAATATCAGTGCGGACCCGCATCGCTGGCGATGGTATTCGGCGCAATTGGCAAGCCCATCGAACCAGCGCAGTTGCGGCCGCAGGTTTATTTGCCCGGTAAAAACGGCAGTCTGCAGATTGAAATGCTCGCCGCCACACGTCGCAATGGTTTTCTCGCTTATCCATTAGCGCCCCGCCTAACAGATTTGCTTAGCGAGCTCGCGGCGGGACGGCCGGCGATCGTGTTTCAAAATCTTTCGTTGGCCTGGTATCCGGTATGGCACTTTGCGGTGGTAATTGGTTATGACCTGCCGCGTGGCGAAATTATTTTGCGATCCGGTCCCGAGCAACGCCAGGTGTTATCGCTTTCGACATTTGAGCGCACATGGAAACGCGGTGGCTATTGGGCGATGCTGGTACTGCCGCCGGATCAAATTCCGCAAACAGCAACGTATGCGCAATATTTCGAGTCCGCACTCGCGCTTGAGCAGACGGGACAATCGATTAACGCACGAATGTCGTATACGGCAGCCACACAACGATGGCCCGATGAGCTTGGTGCGCAAATGGGAGTTGGCAATACTGCGTATGCGGCGCGCGATTTTGTTGCGGCAGAAAACGCGTTTCGTGCAGCAACGTTGAAACATCCTGACGCGGCAATCGCCTTTAATAATCTTGCCGATACACTCGCACAACAAAAAAAATATCGCGAGGCCTTGGCAGCAGCGCAGCGCGCGGTAGCACTTGGCGGCGAACAACAAGGGGTGTTTAAACAAACACTGCGTGAAATTGAACAACACCTGCAAAATGCAACTTCAGCTCGATAGATAACGCTTCTATTTTTACATCGACTATACCGTCGGTTGAAATCGATAAGCATCCATACCGAGAGCGCCATTCGCTATCGAATCGTATTCGCGCGTGATTTGCGCATTCTCGCCGGCAGCACCTAACGCAACGAATAATGGCAACAGATGCTCCTCGCTCGGATGAGCGCGCGCGCCGTATTCCGATACTTCGCGATACGACAACAGCGCGTCGATATTTCCATCGCACAACATCGCGTAAACCCACTGCTGAAAAGCAGGGACATAATCCAAAGCCGTTTGATTACCGCGCATCGCGAGCATCCAATCGTGCAGGTTGTGCGTGACCGCACCCGAGCCGACCACCAAAATGTTTTGCGCCAATAATGGCGCCAACACCTGCCCCAACCGATAGTGATAGTCGGCACCACGCTGCGTTTGCAGCGACAACTGCAGCACCGGAATATCCGCTTCCGGAAACATCTCCCGCAATGGAATCCATGCGCCATGATCGAGTCCGCGCTGGGGATTCAATTGCACGGAAAAACCGCCGGCGCTCAATCGCTCAGCTATTTGCATCGCCAAATCCGGCGAACCTGCCGCGGGATAGTGCAATCGATAAAGCGCTTCAGGGAAACCAGCGAAATCGTGAATCGTCGACAACTGTGGTGCCGATGTGACTTGCAACGCGTGCGCCTCCCAATGCGCGGAGATCAGCAAAATTGCCGCAGGTCGTTCAAGACCTTTTGCCAATTGTCGCCACGCGACAACCGCATCATCGCGCTCCAATGCGATCATCGGCGAACCATGTGAAATAAAAAGCGAGGGCTGAACGGACATACGCGATCCCCTGAGCGAAATCGTCGCGATGTTACATCCTCTGTTGTTCCAGCGCGCGTAACTCATACGAATATTCGCGGCAGTTTTTCCATAGCCACGTTTCGATTTCATCGATGCTGCGAAAGGATGCGGAGCGGCCGGATTTGGATTTTTTACGCGTTTTTGTCGGCGCTGCGGAGCGTGCTTGTTCGCTCTGCCGTAGTTGTTGCAGCTTGGCTTTTTCGCACTCGCGCCATTCAGCGCTGTGGGCCATCGAAGCCATCAGACTAACGAGAAGAAACAACGGTAAATAGAAACGCATAACCACCTCCTTGTGGCACTTATGAAAAGCGGTATTGATAAAAAGAATTTAACGCAGCGAGTTATTAATCATAGTTCGCGCCGGCGGCGGATGTTGATGCTGCACGTCATACATCGATTGCAGCTCCCGCAACCATTCGGTCGTTTCGAAGTTTTTATTCAACGCCCAGTGCGCGCCGATTTCACCGACGAACAACGTATCGTTGGAATAAATGAAACTACCGAGATAATTGCGAATCGCGTCCGCCGAGTTCAGCGAGAACAGCAACCGGCAGGTCTCGCAAACTCGAGTTTGCTGCTGCGCATCCAGATGCCTGAAAAACGGATAGTACTCGTCGGGTTCGCGGTGTAATTCAAACACCACACAGTAAATTGCCATTTCCGTAAGGCCTCCCAACCGTGGAGTCGAACCGATGATTCCCTTACATATAAGAAAGATTAAGCGCGGTTAAGTCAAGCAACCAAACCAGCACCCCGCGCTCGCGGTGCCCGATGACGCTTATTGCGGATCGACTGCTTTGGCTACCGCATCTTTAATCAGCGGTTGCAGCTCGCCCTTTTCATGCATCTCGCACACGATGTCGCAGCCGCCGATCAATTCGCCGTTGACCCACAACTGTGGAAACGTCGGCCAATTGCCGTACTTCGGCAGGTTCGCCCGAATATCCGGATTAGAGAGCACGTCGACATACGCAAAACGCTCACCGCAGGCCATCAGAGCCTGTGCCGTCCGCGCCGAAAATCCACACTGCGGCTGATTGGGTGAACCTTTCATATAAAGGATGATCGGGTTCGTGCTGAGTTGCTCTTTGATGACTTCAATAACGTCCATACATCTACCTTCGGATTGCGGGTCACTCTTGAGCGAAAAATTGTACACGGATTGCGATTTAAATCCGAGTACGGCACTCAAGCTTGTGATTCTGCGCAGGCTGGCGACATTTGCCCAAGCCCCGAATTGCCTATATGATTGCGCGCTTGGTTGGGCAGCTTTGGGCTGCCTTTTTGCGTTTTTGATGGCAGCGTTTTTGAGATTACTACCGCTATGGCGCAGCTCGCGTTGATGAATACTTATGGCAGATTGCCGGTGACTTTCGAACATGGCGAAGGCGTATGGCTGTTCGATACCGACGGCAAACGCTATCTCGATGCACTGAGCGGCGTGGCGGTGAACGCATTGGGTCATGGCCATCCCGAATTGGTCAGCGCAATTCAACAGCAAGCCGCCAAGCTGATTCACACCTCCAATATTTATGGCGTTCAGCGTCAAACAGAACTCGCGGATGCATTGTGTCGCGTATCGGATATGCAGAAAGTGTTCTTCTGCAATTCCGGCGCAGAGGCGAATGAAGCGGCAATTAAGCTGGCGCGGCTGTTTGGTCATAAAAAGAATATCGATCGCCCGACCATCATCGTGATGGAGCAATCGTTTCACGGCCGTACGATGGCAACACTGACGGCCTCCGGCAGTCGCAAAATCCAGGCTGGCTTCGAGCCGTTAGTCGCCGGATTTACGCGGGCACCGTTCGGCGATTTCGAAGCCGTGCAAACGATTGGCCGCAATAACCCCGATGTGGTGGCGATTCTGGTCGAACCGGTTCAGGGTGAAAGCGGTATTCACGTTCCTCCGACCGGCTTCCTTAAACAATTGCGCGAGCTGTGCGATCAGCGCGGCTGGCTGCTGATGCTCGACGAAGTACAAACCGGCAACGGTCGCACGGGTAGCTACTTCGCCTATCAACGTGAAGGCATCTTGCCGGATGTGGTCACCACCGCCAAAGGTCTCGGCGGCGGTGTGCCGATCGGTGCGTGTCTCGCTTACGGCGAGGCTGCCGAACTGTTTCAGCCCGGCAACCACGGCTCGACGTTTGGCGGCAATCCGCTTGCGTGCGCCGCCGGCCTGGCGGTTGTTCGCGCGATCGAATCCGAGCGGCTTTGCGAAAATGCAGCGCATGAAGGTGAGTACTTGCTCGCTCAGCTGAAGCAGCGGCTCAGCCAGGTCGCCGGTATAAAAGAAATGCGCGGTGCCGGTTTGATGATCGGTATCGAACTGACCAAGCCGTGTGCCGAACTGGTGAAACAGGCGCTTGCTCAGGGCTTGCTGATAAACGTTACCAACGAAAAGACTGTCCGCCTGCTGCCACCATTGATCTGGCAGCGCGAGCATAGTGATCAACTGCTTGGCACTTTATGTCCGCTAATAGAGGCATTCTGCCAAGCGGCCTGAACCACCACTAATAGAGAGGAGTTGCGCCGCCGAGCCCGGCCGCACTGCCATCATGGCTGTAAGACATTTTCTGACCCTGCTGGATTTGACGCCGGCCGAATTGAATCAGGTGCTGCAGCGCGCAGCGGAATTCAAACAAGAACACCGCGAGCGCATCTACACCGATCGCTTCAAGAACCATGTGCTGGGCATGATTTTCGAGAAATCATCAACCCGCACGCGCGTATCATTCGAAGCCGGCATGGCACAGATGGGCGGCCACGCAATGTTTCTCGCGCCGAAAGACACCCAACTTGGCCGCGGCGAGCCGATCGAGGACAGCGCGCGCGTTATGTCGACAATGGTCGACATTCTGATGATTCGCACCTTCGGCCACAGCCGCATCGAGCGCTTTGCCGCTTTCTCCACCGTGCCGGTGATCAACGCGCTGACCGACGACTTCCACCCCTGCCAGGTGCTCGCCGATATTCAGACGTTCATCGAACACCGCGGCAGCATTCAAGGCAAAGTCGTCGCCTGGATCGGCGACGGCAATAACATGTGCCAAACCTATATCCAAGCCGCCCGTCAGTTCGATTTCGAGTTGCGTATTGCGTGTCCGCAGGGATTCGAGCCGCGCGAGGATTTGGTTAACGCGAATCGTGACCGCGTGACCATCCTGCGCGATTCGAAAGAAGCCGCGCGGGGTGCGCATTTACTGGCGACCGACGTATGGGCATCGATGGGACATGAGCACGAAATCAACGAGCGCCGCCGCGCGTTCGCCGGTTATCAGCTCAATCGCGAATTGCTCAACGTCGCTGCGAGCAACGCGTTGTATATGCATTGCCTGCCCGCCCATCGCGAGGAAGAAATCAGCGCAGAGTTGATGGAGGATCCACATAGCGTCATTTGGGACGAAGCCGAAAACCGCTTGCATTCGCAGAAAGCACTGATCGAATTTTTGCTAACCCACAAATAGACCTTCGTTACTAAAATACTTTTCCGTAATAATTAATCGATTTAAACCGCTCCATTTCCCGCGCTGTGTTACTGCAGCGCGGGCGGTCTAAAGCTAAAGGTTAGCGCTCACCCACTTCGTTTTTTACGCACACGTTATCCACAAGACGCCCGCCCACTTATTCTGTTGCACTCACCCGCCAACCGCATTATCTTGTATCTCGTTTTTTGCAAACCCCTATATATTGGGTTTGCAGGGCAATAACTAGACAGATAGCGCTTTTGGGAGAGCCCATGCATACCGATATTACCGCCGCCAGCACCACCACTCCGCCGACCAACCCAAACCCAGCACCCGCCGCCGTCCAGGCGACTGCGCCCGGTCAGGTTCGAGTCATCAAACGTAACGGTACGGTCGTGGTCTATGACGACAGCAAAATCGCCGTAGCAATCACCAAGGCCTTCCTCGCGGTTGAAGGCGGCACGGCAGCAGCCTCTACCCGTATTCATGAAACCGTTGCGAAATTGACCGCGATGGTCAGCGCCACATTCAAGCGCCGCATGCCCTCCGGCGGCACGATTCATATCGAAGATATTCAAGATCAGGTCGAACTGTCGCTGATGCGCAGCGGCGAGCAGAAAGTTGCGCGCTCCTACGTAATCTACCGCGAAGAACACGCGCGCCAACGTGCCGCGAAGGCCGCCACGCAACCGGCAAAAGCGCATCCGACGCTCCATGTCACACTGGAAGATGGCAGCCGCGAGTTTCTCGACCTCGGCCGCCTCGAAACGATCGTCGCCGAAGCCTGCACCGACCTCGAAGGCGTGGATGCTCAGCTGGTACTGAACGAAGCACTGAAAAATCTGTACGACGGCGTGCCGATCGGCGAACTGAATACCTCGTTGGTGATCACCGCGCGTGTACTGGTCGAGCAAGAACCCAATTACTCGTTCGTCACCGCCCGCCTGCTGCTTGATCATTTGCGTGGGGAAGCACTTACTTTTCTCGGCATCGCACAATCGGCGACGCAAGCCGACATGACTGAATTCTACCCACAGGCATTGACTGCTTATGTCCGTAAAGGCGTCGATCTCGATCTGCTCGACCCGCGTCTGCTCGATTTCGATCTCGAGCGCCTCGGCCGCGCGCTGAAACCCGAACGCGACCACCTGTTTGGCTACCTCGGCCTGCAAACGCTGTACGACCGCTATTTCATTCACAGCGACGAAGTGCGCTTCGAACTGCCGCAAGTATTCTTCATGCGTGTCGCGATGGGTCTGTCGATCAACGAAGACGACAAAAACGCCCGCGCGATCGAGTTCTATTCGCTGCTGTCGAGCTTCGACTACATGAGCTCGACGCCGACGCTGTTCAATTCCGGCACGCTGCGGCCGCAATTGTCGTCGTGTTATCTGACCACCGTTCCCGACGATCTGGACGGCATTTTCGGCGCGATTCACGACAATGCACTGCTGTCGAAATGGGCCGGCGGTCTCGGCAATGACTGGACACCGGTGCGCGCGCTCGGCTCGTACATCAAAGGCACCAACGGCAAATCGCAAGGCGTGGTGCCGTTCCTGAAAGTCGTCAACGACACCGCCGTCGCGGTGAACCAGGGTGGCAAACGCAAAGGCGCCGTCTGCGCTTATCTGGAAACCTGGCACCTCGACATCGAAGAATTCCTCGAACTGCGCAAGAACACTGGCGACGATCGCCGCCGCACGCACGACATGAATACCGCGAACTGGGTACCCGACCTGTTCATGAAGCGTGTGTTCACCGATGGCGAATGGACACTGTTCTCGCCGGCCGACACCCCCGATCTGCACGATCTGTTCGGCACTGCGTTTGAAGATCGCTACGAGCATTACGAGCAGCTCGCCGCCGAAGGCAAACTGAAGCTGTACAAGAAAGTCCGTGCGCAGGATCTGTGGCGCAAGATGCTGTCGATGCTGTTCGAAACCGGCCATCCGTGGATCACATTCAAAGACCCGTGCAATTTGCGCAGTCCGCAGCAGCACGTCGGCGTCGTGCACAGCTCGAACCTCTGCACCGAGATCACGCTGAACACGAACAAAGACGAAATCGCCGTGTGCAACCTCGGCTCGGTGAACCTGAACCAGCACGTCGTCGATGGCAAGCTCGATCACGCGAAGCTGGGCCGCACAATTAAAACCGCCGTGCGCATGCTCGATAACGTTATCGACATCAATTATTACGCCGTACCGCAGGCGAAAAACTCGAACGGCAAACATCGCCCGATCGGCCTCGGCATCATGGGCTTCCAGGATGCGCTGTACACGCTGCGCATTCCGTACGCGTCGAATGAAGCCGTCGAATTTGCCGATCGCTCGATGGAAGCCGTCAGTTACTTCGCCATCCAAGCGTCGTCGGAACTCGCCGAGGAGCGCGGTAGCTATTCCACTTATGAAGGTTCGCTGTGGAGCCGTGGCGTGCTGCCGATCGATTCGGTCGACATCCTGACGCAACAACGCGGTGAGGAATTCATCGATGTCGACCGCTCGCAAACGCTCGACTGGAGCAGCATGCGCGAACGCGTAAAAACCAAAGGCATGCGCAACAGCAATGTGATGGCGATTGCGCCGACCGCGACGATTGCGAATATCACCGACGCTTCGCAATCGATCGAACCGACCTACCAAAACCTGTACGTGAAATCGAACCTATCGGGCGAGTTCACGGTCGTTAATCCATACCTGGTGCACGATCTGAAAAAACGCGGTCTGTGGGACGCGGTGATGGTCAACGATCTGAAATACTTCGACGGCAGCGTGCAGAGCATCGACCGTATTCCTGCCGATCTGAAAGCGCTGTACGCCACTGCGTTCGAAATCGAACCGCGCTGGCTGGTCGATGCGGCGAGCCGCCGCCAGAAGTGGATCGATCAGGCGCAGTCGCTGAACCTGTACATCGCTGGCGCCTCGGGCAAAAAGCTCGATGTCACCTATCGGATGGCGTGGTATCGCGGCCTGAAAACCACGTATTACCT
>CAMLJR010000068.1 GCA_946480345.1 uncultured Spongiibacteraceae bacterium | reverse complement strand
CACGTCAGGGTTAGCGCCGTAATAAGTCGTGGTGACAGTGACGGCAGCAGACTGTGTTTCAGGGAATTGCAGAATGGGCAGCGCAAACGCTGCGCGCAATCCGAGCACCAGAATGACTAGGCTGACGACGCTCGCGAGCACCGGCCGGCGGATAAAAATATCGGTTATGTTCATTGCTAAATATCCGCGCGTTTATTTTTCAATCGGTTTTGGGTCAGCATCATTCGTCGGCACAAAGTTGTTGTTAACGACAACTGCGGTGCCATTTTTCAGCTTCAATTGGCCGCTGGTCACCACTGTATCGCCTGGCTTGAGGCCAGACAGAATCGCGATTTGATCGCCGCGGGTCGGACCGGTGGTAACGAATATTTGCTGTGCGACGAGATCACCATCGGTTTTCTCAGTCGAGGTTTTCTCGGGTTGAGTTTTTGTAGCGGTGGTTTTCGTATCGTCGTTTGCCGCTTTTGGTTGGGCGCGCTGCAGAACGAACACAGTCGAACCGTAGGGGTTATAGCTGATCGCGGTATTCGGTAGCGTCAGATGCTTTTCCGCTTTGCCGCTATCGACGCTGACGTTGACGAACATTCCAGGCAGCAATTTGCGCTTCGGGTTTTGCAACGTCGCGCGAATTTGCACATTGCGCGTTGCGACATCGACTTTTGGATCAATCGCCGTAATGACGCCGCTGAATGTCAGATCTGAATAGGTATCGCTGACGGCACCGACTTTTTGTCCGATACGGATGCTTGAGAGATCTTGCTGCGGTAAATAAAAATCGACAAAAATCGGATCGAGCGTTTGTAGAGTCACCAGTTTGTCGCCGGCCGCCACGTACTGGCCCGGATCGACAGCGCGAATGCCGAGATGACCCGCGAATGGCGCACGGATGCGTTTCTTGTCGACCACGGCTTGCTGCTCCAACACCTGCGCGTTGAGGCTTTTGAAATTGGCTTCCTGCGCATCGACTTCTGCTTTACTGACAGCCTGCGCTTCGAGTTGCGCCTTCGCGCGCTCGTAATTCAATTTCGCGAGTTGCGCATTGGCGCGCAGCGATTCGAGTCGGCCGATATCGTCGCCCGCGCGTAATTCCACCAGCAGCGTGCCGGCTTTCACGTCGGCGCCCGATTCGAAATGAATTTTGTCGACCGTGCCGGCAATTTCAGCGCTCAAATCGGCGCCGCGCGCTGCATGCAAACTACCGATCGCGGAAATTTGCGGCCGCCATTCCTGATACTCGGCGCGCACTGTGGAAACGGTTTGTTTCGGAACGCCCATCGCCTTATAGGCCGCAACCATCTTCCATGTTTTGAAGCCCCAAATGCCGCCGATCACCACCACCAGTGCGACGACTAAACCAATCATTACTAACCAGCGTTTCATGCGAATAGAGCTCCGATTTACGGTTGCAATTGTTGTTGTGGTTGTTGCGATGGCGTTACAGCGGGAGCGGCGGCCGGTGACGCCGAAGAATTCTGCGCATCCGCATTAGCGCTTAGCGCGCTTTCATCCCAGTTGCCGCCGAGCGCTTGAAACAGCGCGGCGGTATCTTGATAGCGGCTTGCCAGCGCACGCGAATAATTGATTCGCGTCTGTTGGTACTGGCGTTGCGCATCGAGCAAATTTAAAAAGCTGACGCTGCCGAGCGCATATTGCCGTTCGATCAAACCCAGGCTCGCTTGCGCCGATGACGTTGCTTCGTACTGTGCCTGCAAGGCGCGTGCGTCCGTCTGCACGGCAGTCAATGCATCGGCGACGTCCTGAAAAGCGGTCAGCACCGTTTGACGATAATTAGCCGCAGCTTCGTCGTAAGCGGCGATGGCCGCACGACGCCGCGCGGTCAATTCGCCGCCATGAAACAGCGGCTGCGTGAGGCCGATGCCGATGTTCCAGATTTCGTCATCGAATAATTTCGATGCCTGACTCGCTTGCGAACCGAAGTTACCGCTGATCGAAATCTGCGGCAGCAAATTCGCGGTGGCGACTCCGATCTGCGCCGACGCTTGATGCAAACGCGCTTCCGCCGCACGTACATCCGGACGTTGACGCACTAATTCCGAGGGCAGGCTTAGGGGTAATTGCTGCGGCAATTTCAATTCGGCAATATCGAAATTGCTCGCGACGGTTTCGCTCGGTAATTGACCGAGATACACCGCGAGTTGATTTTGTACCGCAGCCA
Organism: uncultured Spongiibacteraceae bacterium; assembly: GCA_946480345.1. The sequence goes on along the minus strand of CAMLJR010000068.1, from coordinate 12,592 downwards.
GTTGTTTCTCTAACGCTGGCAATGTGGCGCGTATTTCGGCGAGATTCGAGCGTGCGGTTAATACATCCGAATACGCAGCAGCGCCTAGCTGATGACGTTGTTCGGTGATCGATAATTGTTTTTCAAGCGCGGCGAGAATGTCGTTGGTGGCGGCGAGCTGATCGCGCAGCGACGCTTCGGACACGCTCGCGGTGACGACATTGGCAGCTAACGTCAAATACGTTGCCTGTAGCTCATAACGCTGCGAATCCACCACCGCTGACTGGGCTTCGACAGAGCGGCGCACACCGCCAAAAACATCCAGCGTATAGGCGACTGCTACCGACGCGTTGTATAGCGTATACGGACGGCTGACCACGCCGGGTCCGCCCAAAATATTGGTGGTTGAGCGTTGGCGCTGCGCCGATGTGTTGGCATCGACACTCGGAAAATAACTGCCGCGAGCCGCGTTTAAATTTTCTTCGGCCTGACGCAATGCGGCGCGTGCCGCCGCCGTATTCGGGCTGTTTTTGAATGCCTGCGTTACCAATTGATCGAGCTTGTCGGATTCGAACAATTGCCACCATTGCGCGGGTAACTGCTGGCCGATCATCAACGCTTGCGCTTCGCCGCCCGCAACATCGGTAGCGACGGTTTTTTCCGGCAGCGGTTGCGCCGTGTAACGATCGGTGGCGGGCGCATCCGGACTTTTGAAATCTGGCCCGACGGCACATCCCGATATCGTCGCTCCCAACAGGGTAGATATCAGCAAAGGCAGTAGACGCTGACGCGATGTCAATTTCATAGTATTTCCCTTTGAGGTTCGGTATCGCTCGCGGATTGGATCGGCGAATTGGCCGCTGCGGTCGGTGCCTGCATGCCTTCGAGCAATACTTTAAAAACGGTATCGATAGAGTCTTGAATCATTTTCGGTGGGCGCTGGCTCGCTGTTGTTTTAGACGACGCATGCGGGCGCGGATAAACGCGCAGCAATTTGGCGTAGCGCAAAAATACTTCGTGCGTGCCGGCAAGAATTGTCGCTGCGATGGTCGGATCAATATCGTCACGCAGTTCGCCAGTGCGTTGGCCTTGTTCGAAGAGCGCGGTTATCGCGCGGAAATTGCGTTTAAAAATGCGTTCCGCAAAACGCTGACCATCGCTGCTGCAATGCGCAGCTAACGCATGGCTGATCAATTGTGTGTTGCGCCGATACGCAACGACTTGCGCGAACTCGAAATCGATTAGCCTGCGTAATTTTTCTTGCGACGAGCCTGCGTCCTGCAATAGTTGTTCGGCAAATTCGGCATGCGGTCGCCCCGCATCGCGCAGAACCGCAAGAATCAATTCGTCTTTGTTGGCGAAATGATGAAACACATTCGACTTGCTGACACCGGCATGCTCGGCAATGGCGCCGATCGAAACCGCATCGAATCCATCGTTCGCGAATAGTTCGCTCGCCGCATTTAATATGGCGCGCGCTCCGTCGGAAAATGGTTGTGGAATGGTCATTAATTAATTCGCAGACAAAGGCGTTTAAGGGGTTCGATTAAAAGGGTGGACTGACCGAGCGGTCAGTTTAGGCCCGGCCCCGGTTTCTTGCAACGCGATCAGTGTATAGGTGGGTGGCCGTGGGCCGTTCGTTTCTTGCAAAGATTTAACGATTGCCTGAGGCCGTGGGGCAAACTCATGCGGCTCATGCCTTGAGGCATAGCCTGCGATTGGTTAAATAATGATCTATTTGGCGAGGCTAGCTTTATCGCCGCTCTAAACGGCAACTCACAGACTTATCCACAAATTTTTACACAGCTTTTGGGGAAAACCTTGGCAGCGGTGTAGTCACGCTTTATGAGAAATACAAAGTGGTTCGATCAAAATACAGGCACCTGATCGAGTTGTATCGCGAAAATCTAGGACCTAAGTCACAAAAATGACCGCGCATCGTTAAAGTTGCCAAGCTAATGAGAAAAAGTACAAAAGCAGGTGTTTCTCTGTGAAAGCTCCGAGTTCATCGAATTGAGCTTTTATCCACAGCGAACTGAATAGCGTGAACACCGTTCGCCATAGTCAAAGTGTTAGACAAAACGACAATTACTTTGCGGGGGAGGGGAGTTGAGTCGGATCGCGGCCGTTATCGAGTACCGGCGGTTGTAATTCTTCAACATAGTTAGTCTGCAGCCACCACGGCTGTGGGTGGTATTGACGCAAAATATTGCGGCGCTCGCCTGAGCGGCGGCAATCTGTCTGCTGCTTCAATCCCCGGTTTTTTGTACGGCGGTCGCCGCGTCCTCGTCGATCTTCAAACATCACTTTGTTGGTCTTCAAACATCGAATGGAAGGTGACGGTAGTGTCTTCATCAATTGGCATCAATTAAGTGACCGAATTTTAACGAGCCTTCGAAACCACAACAATCAGACGATATAAAAAGCGAGACGCATTCGGCGAAGAGAGCCATGCGGAAACGCGGTGGCCCAATTAAATGAGGCATTTAATTGGGCCGATCGAGACGAGGTGTAGCAATTTGCGCTCCATCGGATGGATGCGCCTAATCAATGATGGTGGTGGCCCGGCGTATGAACATGGCCATGGGCAATTTCTTCTTCGGTGGCGGCACGTACATCGGTGATTGCAACGGAGAAATGCAATACCTGGCCGGCCAGCGGATGATTGCCGTCGACGGTGACCGTATCGTCCGATAGTGCAGTAATCACGACCGAGATATCGCCATTGGCAGAGTCCGCGGTAAAGCGCATGCCGGTTTCAAGCGCATCGGAATCCGGAAATGCATTACGTGGCACTTGCTGCACTAAGGCCGCTTGATGTTCGCCGTAGCCATCTTGGGGTTGTACTACAACTTCGAGATTATCGCCGGTGCTGCGACCGACCAATTGATTTTCCAAGCCTGGGATGATGTTCTGCGCGCCGTGCAAATAGGTCAGCGGTTCGTGGCCGGCGGAGGTATCGAGCACTTCGCCCGCGCTATTGGTGAGTTCGTAATGCATGCTTACTACGCAATTGGGGCCGATCAGCATGAGTATCTCCAGAAAGGGAATCGAATAGGCCGGGGATTATACGGAGGAACGGATAGCAGTGTGTACCAGGAAGCTGGAAACCCATCCGATAGACAGGCGGGATCGAACACTTTTTCGGACTGCGGATGGGAGCTGAACGTCTTTTTAGTTTTAGTCGCCGGATGCGATGTCCTTTAGCACTCGGCGCTAATACCTAGTCACCGATTTAATAGTTCACACGCGTGAACATCGAACCATCAATGATGTAGTTGGCGCCGGTGGTGAAGCTCGACCAGGGGCTGGATAAAAACACTGCGGTCCCTGCGATTTCGTCCGGCGTTCCCATCCTGCCGGTAGGATTCAGCGCCAACATCGCATTGAAATATTCCGGTGTTTCTGCGCGTATCTGCGCCAGACTGCCTTCTTCGTCGAGAATCGTACCCGGGGATATCGTATTGAAGCGGACCTTTTTGGGAGCGTACTCGCGCGCGAAGCCCTTCATCAGATTGGTCAGCGCGGCCTTCATCGCAGAATAGGCATTAGGTGCTCCCACCTCCGTCGCTGCCATTGAGGAAATGGCCAGAAATGACGCGTCGCCCTTTGCGGCAGCGGCGGCTTCCAAATACGGGTTTACTGCTGTTGCAGCCTGCAACGCGCCCATCACGTCGGATTCGAAAGCCTGGCGCCATGCAGCTTCGTCATTACCCCTGGCTAGCGTGCTGGCGTTCGCGATGTACATGTCGATGCCATCCAGTTTCCTGGCGGCTTCATGAATAAACGCCTGCAACGCAGCGCCGTCGGTGACGTCGACGGCAGCGCCGAAAGCTCGGACTCCCTGCGCTTCCAATCGTTGGACAGTGGCCGCGACACGCTTGGAATCGCGTGCGCAAATTGCAACATTTGCCCCTTCCGCCGCAAAAAGCTCGGCGATCGCCCGTCCGATGCCGCGGGTGCCGCCGGTGATGACGACAGTCTTTCCTTTGATGCGCAAATCCACGATTTTCCTCCCAACGTTATTTTTAAAGGCTTGGCCCGATGTGGCGCGCTCGGTTCGGGCATATTGGAGAGCCCTCAAACAGCGTGCAAGTAATCAAACTTGCATATGACCTATGCATTTGACGAATAGCTAAGCGGTCTTCTATTCAATATTCGAGTGGGCAAGCGTATTTACGCGCACCTCCGAAAAGCGGATGAGGAAGACCCCCTCCGGCTGGTCGCAGACAATGTTGACGAGCGGCAACAGTTGATTCAGCCTCCCATCACCCTCCTGAGCCGACAGGCCTTACACCAATGCGATCAACTGTAACTAAGGGAATTTTGTGATGACGCTCCAACATTTGCCCAACACCGCCTCGATCGAAGAAGCAACCGAGGTTATCCGCGAGCATGGCCATGTGATTATTGACGAGTTGGCTCCCGTTGCCGTCATGGATCAAGTCCTGAAGGACATGCAGCCGTATATCGAGGCGGCGGCTTTCAGTGAGAAAGAATGGTTCGGCAACGGCACTCAGCGCGTCGGCAATCTGATTGCGCGTTCTCCCACCGGTCGCGATCTCGTCATGAACCCGCTGGTGCTGGGCGTTGTAAAAAATGTGCTAACCGGGGCATCAACGTTTCAACTCTGCACGACCGAAATGATCTCGTTGAACGCAGGTGCGCCGGCTCAATTTATTCACAACGATGAATTGCTCTACGACGATTTCGTTTTCCCGCCCGACTGCACCGCTTGTTGCAACACATTGTGGGCGATCACTGAATTCACCGACGAGAACGGTGCGACGCGTGTGATACCCGGAAGCCATACCCGCCCGCCCGCCGAATACACAATGGCCGACACGGTACCGGCAGAAATGACCCGTGGGTCCGTATTAATTTTCTCGGGCAAGCTTTGGCACGCTGGAGGGAATAATCGGTCGAAAGGCGTCCGACGCGCGCAGGCGATCAACTATTCCTTAGGCTGGCTCCGACAGGGGGAAAATCAATACCTTGCTTGCCCGCCAGATATCGCCCGCACCCTGCCTGAAGATCTGCTGAAATTAATGGGATATCAGGTTGGCCCCAAATATGGTTACGGCCACGCCGGAGCGCAGTCGGATCCGCTACTCGCACTCAGAAAAGCGTAACCTTGGCGGCTCGATGATTTAACGATGGGACGAGGAAAATAAAATGCTGAAAAAAGTGTTATTCCTGAGCTTGTGTTTGATCGGCGCGCATGTAGTCGAAGCCGCTAATGCCTGTCCGCAGTGGCTCAATGTCGACAAACGTTTACTGCGTTCGAAAGAGAGCAAGAATTTATGCGAGGCCTACGGCGGCAAACCGATGTTGATCGTCAACACGGCAAGTCACTGTGGATACACCAAACAATTCAAAGGTCTCGAAGCGCTGTATCAACAGTACAAGGATCGCGGTTTGGTCGTGGTGGGTTTCCCGTCGGACGATTTCAAACAGGAAGCGAAGGACGAGGCCGAGACCGCAAAAATTTGTTACGGCAATTATGGTGTGACGTTCGATATGTTTTCGGCGATTTCGGTTAAAGGCGACTCGGCCGATCCGATTTTCAAGGAGCTGGCGAAACAAAGCGGCACCGAGCCGAAATGGAATTTTTTTAAGTACCTCGTCAATTCGCGCGGTGAAGTAGTCAAGAGTTTTAACTCTAACGTGACTCCGGAGAGCGATGAGATGAAAACCGCGATCGAGTCCGTCTTACCGAAGGTGTCAAAAAACTAGTCGGGCTGCTAGCAATAAAATGATCGTGCTGCCGGCAGCAAAATGGTGAAGAAAGAAAATATCGCCGCACGCTTGCGTAGTTTGCTAGCGCAAGCGCAGCGGGGTATCGATATTGCGCCTGCGCAGCTCCATCGCTTCGAAGGTTATCTGTCGGCGTGTATGGATATGGATGCAGAAATGCAGGCTGAGCAACTCGTGGAAATTTGCCGACAATTATTGCCGGCAAATTGCACGCTCGAGTTCGATGCGGTCCGTGCCGAATTCGTACTGACAATCCCGCAGCGGCGAGCACCGGTTTATCCCAGCACTAAAGACTAATTCGGCGCCAGCGACCGATCGCGCGTAAATGATGGAGTCATTATTTTTTTGCGCGTAAATAAGACGGCTCGGATTGAATGCCGAGTAATTCGCGACGAATCAAATCCAATCCAATCCAGCTCACATACTGTTGAAATTGCACGCGCGGAAAACGCACGAGAAAGACGCGTGCTTGCAAGCTTTCCGCGCTGCCCCATGCGATCCATACCGTGCCGACGGGTTTGTCGGCGCTACCGCCTTCAGGTCCTGCGATGCCGGACACCGCTATCGCATAATCGGCGCCGCTACGCTGCAATGCTCCCCGCGCCATTTGTTCGACCACCGCTGCGCTGACCGCACCTTCGCTCGCGAGTGTTTCAGCCGATACGTGCAGAATTTTTTCTTTAATGGCATTGCTGTACGTAATAAACCCCGCATCGAATACGCTCGATGCGCCGGAAATTTGCGTGATAGTGGCAGCGAGTTGACCGCCTGTGCAGGATTCGGCCACGGTGATGCGCTTACCGCGCTGCTTAAGTAAGTCGATCACGCACATCGCCATCGATGTATCGCCGCGACCCAGCGTGAAATCATTAATCAATGGTTGCAATTGCGACAGAAGCGCCGGCAATTTCGCGCGAGCGGCATCGCTGTGCGTTGTCAGCTTCAATTCGAGTTGTGGAAAGCCCGCGCGAAAACCGAGTAACACATCGTTCGGCCAATCGGGAATCGCATCCGCGATACGTTGTTGCAACGACGATTCGCCGATACCGAACAATGTAAAACGTTCGACATGGCTGTGGCCGACAGGAAATTGCCGGCGCAGGGCGGGTACGATCTCATCGTGCAGCATCGGTTCGAGTTCGCGCGGCACGCCCGGCGTGCAAATCACGCGACATTTGCCGAGTATCATGGCAAAGCCGACTGCACTGCCGATGGTGTTGGCAACGACATCGCAACCCTCGGGGAGCATCGCCTGTTTGCGATTGGCTGCATTTAATTGGATATTTTTATTCGCGCACCATTGCTCCAAATGCGCCAGCGCTTGCGGATGTTCGCGCAGCGGCACGTGCGCGGCGCTGGCGAGCGCCTCGGCGGTTAAATCGTCGATGGTTGGACCGAGGCCGCCGTTTACCAACAGAACATCGCAATCTGCACTCATTAATTTCAGCGCAGCTATCAACGTGTCGAGGTCATCGCCGACGGTCAATTTCTTGCGAATCGTCCAGCCAATCGGCCGAAATAATCGCGCGATCATCGCCGAGTTTGAGTCCACCGTATCGCCCGACATCAATTCGTCGCCGGTCAGCAGTAAATTCACGATCATGGTTTTACTCCGGTGGTTTTCGGATTTTCCAACGGCTTAGTGATGGTTTCGGTTTCGATATTTAGATCGGTCTGTTGGCCGGTGATCGACCAATACTTAAAGCCCTTGTAACGATTACCGTCGACACTGATGCCTTCCATCATCAGCTGCCCGTTGGGCCACCAGCTGCGTTGACGACCATGCTCCTTGCCGAGCTTCATGTTGCGCTCGCTCATTAATTGGCCGCCGTCGTACCACGTCCGCCATGGGCCGTCGGGTAGGCCGTCTTTATTAACGCATTTCCATTCGTGCCCCTTCGGTGGTGATTCGCCGATTGCCCGATTACCCGGCGGGCAAACCGTCGTGTCTGCGGCATGCGCTGAGGCGGCAATTAATCCGGTGACAATCAATAGCGGTGCGAATTTCACAGTGGTCTCTCGATGCCGTTGTGCATGATGTGAACGAGCGTGGTGTCGACAAGTCAGCGTTTGTTCCGAGCGCTGGTATTGTGTAATAACGGCAAAAAAATAGCTTCAGATCAACACGGCTGCAGTTATTCTCGCTAGCATAGCGATGTCCGTCCCCATTCCCACAGGAGTAAGTCATGCCCGAAATCAAACGTCCGGTGCAAACCATCGAAGTCAATTACGTGTGCGATAAATGCGGCCACGGAATGATGGAGAAAAAGGGCGAAATGAATTCTTCCACGGGTGAAGTCCCGCACGCTTGCATGATCTGCGGCGATGAAAAAGTATTCAAATGGGTAAGCTACCCGCGCATCGATTACGTGGCTGTCAGCGAAAAGCTCTGAGCGGATCGCCGCCCAGCAAAATTATTTTGAAAAATTCTGTGTTTTGGGCTCAAATAGCGCCCCGTTCCAGGCCGCAATAGCTCAGTCGGTAGAGCAACTGATTCGTAATCAGTAGGTCGCGTGTTCGATTCACGCTTGCGGCACCATCCTTTTCCCGATGCTTTTATTCTCCGTCGGATATCGATCGCAAATTTTCGACGCTCATAGCTGTGCTTGAGCAGGCGCGTAGATCGTTAATTACGCCGATAAATTGTGGCGAAATCCTTTCCGGAGCGAGCTCTGCATTAATTCGAACTATTTGCGATCAAAGCGGCTCTATCGAGCACTCATCCGCAGCGCTATGATGCCGGCTCGGTGCTGCATGTTCCGCACCTTCCTTAATAAAAATTGCCCCGCCACAAACGCGATTTGTCGAATGTCTGCGGCGAGTGCATTCAGGAGCTGATTCATGTCAACACCGAAAGATCAGCAGCGGGAAGGCAGCACGCACGCGCAACGATCGCCGCATTTCCCGGTGGTGGGTATCGGGGCATCGGCCGGTGGTTTGGCCGCCGTGCAAACCTTCCTTGAAAATATGCCTGACGACAACGGCATGGCCATTGTGGTCGTCCTCCACCTGTCGCCAAACCACAAAAGCAACGCCGCTGAAATATTGCAACGTTATACGCGCATGCCGGTGGTGCGGGTTCACGAAAAAATTCCCCTGCAGATCAACAGCGTGTATGTGATCCCGCCACACAGTATTTTATTGATGGAGGATGGACACCTCGAATTGACGGAGCGCATCGATGGCGGTGCTCCTGTGGCGATCGATCTGTTTTTTCGCACATTGGCCGATGCGCATGGCGAACGCGCATTCTGCGTCGTATTGTCGGGCATGGGTTCCGATGGTGCGGTAGGGCTGACGCGAGTCAAGGAAAAGGGCGGCGTTACGTTTGTGCAGGCGCCTGAAGATGCGCAATACGACAGCATGCCGCGCGCTGCGATTGCGACCAACCATGCCGATATCGTGCTGCCGGTGGCGGACATGCCGCAGCGTTTGTTGAACTTAAGTCGCAATGCAAAGGAAATTCGGTTGCCGCAAGACATTCATGAAGATGTATTGCCGCCCGAACATAAAACCGCGGATCAAAGCGCCGAAGATGCGTTGCAGGCGATTTTGAAAATCGTCCAGCTTCGCACTCATCACGATTTTCGCAATTATAAAAAAGCGACGATTTTGCGACGTCTCGAACGCCGTCTTCAGGTGCGCGCGCTTCCTGATTTGATTGCGTACCGCGCTTATCTGGAAACGCACGCCGATGAAACCGAACTGCTGTTGCAGGACATGCTGATCAGCGTGACGAATTTCTTCCGCGATCGCGAATGTTTCGATGCGTTGGAACGCGAAGCCATTCCGTCGATATTTGCCGCTCGCCGCGACAACGATCCGATTCGCGTCTGGGTGGCAGGATGCGCTACCGGTGAAGAGGCTTACACGATCGCTATTTTATTGCGCGAATACGCCGATCGAAATGGCATCGCCGTACCGATTCAGATTTTTGCGACGGATATCGATGAGCGCGCGATCGCTACGGCGCGTGCCGGTGTTTATCCCGGTGCGATTGTTGCCGATGTATCGCCACTGCGGCTGCAAAGTTATTTTGTTCATGAGGGCGAGAATTACCGCGTCATTAAGCCGATTCGCGAATCGGTGCTGTTTGCCATGCATAATATTTTGCGCGATCCACCGTTTTCACGGCTTGATTTGATTTGCTGTCGAAACCTGCTGATTTATCTCGATCGCGAGGCGCAGAGAAATGTTATTGAGACATTTCATTTTGCGCTAAAACACGAAGGACTGTTGTTTCTCGGAAATTCAGAAACCGAAGATGCGGCACCGAATCTTTTCTCCATCGTCGATAAGAAAAATCGCCTCTATCGTTCGACAGCGCAGCCGAATTCGCTTCGGCATATTCCGCCCTTACCCACCCACGGTTTTAGTCATCCTGTTAAAAATGGAAACGGAGATGTGATTAATGAGCGGCGGCGCGTATCGTTTGCGCAAATTCACCAGCGTGCGCTCGAATGCTTCTCGCCTCCCAGTGTGTTAATCGATGCCGAATACAATATTTTGCACTTGTCGGCGAATAGCGCCGAGTTTTTAGAGCATCAGGGCGGGGAGCCATCGCACAACCTCTTAAGCAATGTCCATCCGGATTTGCGCCTGGAATTACGCACGGCGTTATTCAAAGCCGCGCAGTCGCAGATCGATGTCGATACGGTATCGACATTGATGAGCAGCGCTCAGGACGCTATTTCCGTCTCCATTTCAGTACACCATTTTCAGGATGTGGATTATCCGCCGGGCGCATTGCTCGTCATTTTCACACGGCAATCATCCAATACCGCGCCAACGCCTGAGCTAATCACCACCCCCGCGACTGAGCTGATCGTCAATCATCTCGAAGCGGAAATAAAACGTTACAAGGAGGAGTTGCAAACCACTATCGAGCGCTCGGAAATCTCGACCGAGGAACTCAAGGCATCGAACGAGGAGCTGCAAACGATCAACGAGGAATTGCGTTCTGCTACCGAGGAGTTGGAGACCAGTAAAGAAGAATTGCAATCGATGAACGAGGAGTTGATCACGCTAAACTCCGAGCTTAAAAATAAAATCGAAGAGACCGATGTCACCAACGATTATCTGCATAACCTGATCGCATCGACCGATATCGCGACGATATTTATCGATCGTGAGATGCGCATCGTTCGGTTCACACCACGAGCCACCGATATTTTTCAGTTGATTCAATCGGATCAGGGCCGTCCGCTGACCGATATCCGTCACCGGCTGCATTACGATTCAATGACCGAAGATGCGGTCGAGGCGTTTCGTCATTTGCGCACTATCGAGCGCAGGGTGAGCAGCAACGATGACAAACATTATTTAGCGCGCGTGCTGCCGTATCGCACAAAGGAAGACAAAATCGAAGGCGCGGTGCTGACGTTTATCGACGTCACGGCATTGCACCTGGCGCAAATGGCCATTCGCGCGGGCGAGCAACGTTTACGCATCGCTGCGGAAACCACTAAAGATTACGCGATCATCACGATGGCGCCTGACGCGTCGATTACCACCTGGAACGCCGGTGCGGAACGGTGCTTCGGATACACCGAAGCAGAGGTTATCGGCCAGCCGATCAGCATTATTTTTACCCCGGAAGATCGCGCCAATGGTGAAGATAAAAAAGAGCTTGAGCGTGCGCTGGCCACCGGCAGATCCGAAGACGAGCGTTGGCATTTGCGTAAAAACGGGACGAAATTTTACTGCAGCGGCGTGCTGAGCCTCGTCGATAACGATGTGCTTGAAGGATTCGTGAAAATTGCACGCGATATGACCGGGAGCAAACGCATGGAAGTCGAGCGCGAAAATCAATTGGAGCAGGAAAAAAGAGCGCGCGAACAAATGCAACTCGCAAGTCAGATGAAAGACGAGTTTCTCGCCGTCGTATCGCACGAATTGAAAAACCCTCTCAATCTGATTCATGTAAACGCCGAAGTGCTCTCGCATCTGCCGGAGGTTCAACGTTTGCCGAATGTGGTGCGCGCGACTGAAACGATACGGCGGACGGTATTGAGCCAGGCGAAAATCATCGATGATCTGCTCGATTTGTCGCGAGCCAATACCGGTAAGCTGACGTTGAATCTGGCGGCGACCGACATCAAAGATTCGATCGCTACGATCGTGCAGGCCGCTCGCCAAAACGCGAGCGAAAAAAATGTTTCGATCGAACTCATCGACGAATCGACATCGCTGGTCGTGATGTGCGATTCAATTCGCATTGAGCAGATCCTTTGGAACCTGCTCAGCAACGCGATCAAGTTCACCCCGGTCGGCGGCGTGGTGACGGTGACGTTATCCACCGAAGACAACAATGCGAAACTCGTTGTCGCCGATAGCGGCGAGGGCATTGCGCCGCATTATCTGCCCAACGTTTTTGACATGTTCAATCAGGCCGGCCGCCAACGCACCTACCAGAAAGGCGGCATGGGTATCGGCTTGGCGCTGGTGCGCGAATTAACGCAAGCGCATGGCGGGCGAGTAACCGTTCAATCGCCGGGTTTAGGTCACGGCGCGACGTTCACGGTATGGCTGCCGCTAAGCACGCTGCACGAAAGCAATCACGTGAAGGAATTGCCGTACCGAACTCGGCTTGAGCACGTGCGTCTACTCGTGGTGGATGATTCGAGCGACTCACTGGAATCATTGGCCATGTTGCTGCGCATGGCTGGAGCGGAAGTTCACGCCGTGACATCGGGAGCGCTCGCATTGAGTGCGCTTGAGCAAACGCAGTTCGATATTTTGATTTCCGACATCGGTATGGACGAGATGAATGGCTACGAGCTGGTCACTCATATTCGCAAACGGTTCACCCCGACGGAATTACCGGCAATCGCTCTCACGGGTTACGGCCGTATGT
>CAMLJR010000067.1 GCA_946480345.1 uncultured Spongiibacteraceae bacterium | reverse complement strand
AGAGCGCACTTGGGCGATGCTGTGTCACCTCAGTGTTGTCGCACAGATTTTTTTACCGATTCTGGTGCTCGCGCCGCTGGTCATCTGGCTGATTAAAGGCGATCAATTGCCGTTCGTGCGTGCGCAGGGCAAAGAAGTCATCAATTTTCAAATCACGATGTTTTTGCTCGCCATCGTCGGTTCAATTTTGATTCTCGCGATGGGGCTGGGCCTGCTGATGCTGGCGATTCTCGCGATTTATTCGATCGTTGCCGGCGTGATTGGCGCGGTGAAAGTCAACGAAGGTGTGGCGTACCGTTACGGCATCAATTTCCGACTGATCGGCTGACCATGAGCGCCGCGCCGTACATGCAAAATCACTTCATGCCGTGTCGGGCCGGTTGCGGCGCGTGCTGCAGTGCGCTCAGCATCAGCTCGCCGATTCCCGGCATGCCGAACGGCAAGCCGGCCGGAGTGCGGTGCGTGCAACTCGCCGACGATTTTCGTTGCAAGATTTTTGGCCGCGCCGAGCGCCCGCAGGTGTGCTCGGATTTTCAGGCCGAGCCATTGTTTTGCGGCGATTCGCGCGAGCAGGCGCTGCAATTGATCCAGCAACTTGAACTCGATACGTGCCCCGATGCACGGAAAGCCGGCTGATCATGCAGCGGGTTTCGTTATTTCCGTTAGGCGCTGTGTTGTTCCCCTATGGGCGCATGCCGCTGCGGATTTTCGAGCCGCGTTATCTCGATCTGGTGCGCGACAGTTTGAAACACGAAACCGAATTCGGTGTCGTGTGGATTCGCGAAGGCAGTGAAATCGTCACCGGCGACGATGCAATGCCAAGGCTGGCGCAACTCGGCTGTCTCGCGCGCATCGTCGATTGGGATGCCACCGACGCGGGACAATTGGCGATTACGATCGAAGGCACGCGCAAATTTCGACTGCTCTCAACCGAACAGCAGTCCAATTTTCTGATCGTCGCCGACATTGAATTGCTCGAGTCGGAAACTGTAGTGCCGTTACCTGAACGCGCGCAGGGGTTGATCGTTCTATTGCACCAGTTGATCGCGCATCCATTGGTGGCGCGCCTCAATGTGGAGCCGGAGACGCAGGATGCGACGCGATTGGCGAATCAGATTGCGCAATTGTTGCCGTTGCCCGAAGCCGAAAAATTCAAATTGCTTGCCGAGCTCGACCCTTTGCGTTTGCTGGACCGCTTGTTGCTAATCCTGGATGCCATTGCCGGGGAATAGGCGCGGGGAATAGGGTGTCCCGTGGGGCGGCGAATAGCGCCGGAGAATAGCCCAGGCAATTTGCATCGCTGATAAAAACAAGTTGCGCTGTGAGAGCGTGCGAGTTGCGTTATGAATTTAATAATCGACGCCGATAATTGCCCATCGCAACGCGCAAAACCGAGGATGCAACGATGACACCGGCGATACTCGATATCGAAGCGTCCGGTCTGGGCGGCGGCAGTTATCCGATCGAAGTCGGTTTTGCATTGCCTGATGCCAGCACGCACTGTTTGTTGATCAAGCCGCAGCTGGATTGGGACGCGTGGGATGCCAAGGCCGAGCGCCTGCATGGTATTTCGCGCGAGCACTTGTTTGTGCGCGGTCTGGATGTCGGCGAAGTGGCCGTTGCGCTCAACGAATTCCTGCGCGGTATGACGGTATATTCCGACGCGTGGGGCAACGATCAAACATGGCTGGCACTGCTGTTCGATCGCGCCGGCATGGTGCCGCGTTTCAAGCTGCAAACGGTGCGAGCCTTGCTGTGCGATCGACAGGCCGAACTCTGGCGCGAAGTAAAGCAGAGCATAACCACTGAGCTCGCGCTCGGCCGGCATCGCGCCAGTACCGACGCGCGCATTTTGCAGCTCACGTATCTGCGCACCCGCGAAATCATCGAACGTGAAGATGCGAAAAAGCGTCGTCGCCTCTGAAACGGTTTGCTCGCGCGAAACGTTGCCGCGCATGACAGTCTCCTTATCGCCGGTTAGCATGCGGCGATACCGTATTCTTTGAGGTGCGCCTTGAGCAAAATTCTCGACGAAGTTATCGCGGCGAATCGTCTCGAACAGCTCGATGACAACCTGTTTCGCGGCTACGGCAACTGGGGTTCGCGCATTCGTTTGTACGGCGGCCAGGTGATGTCGCAGGCGATGAGCGCCGCACAACAAACGGTTAAAGCCGAATTCATCCTGCATTCGATGCATGCGTATTTCATGCGCCCCGGCGATCCTGCACGCGCGGTGATTTACGACGTCGAGCTTATCCGCGAAGGTAAAAGCTTCATCACCCGGCGTGTCGTTGCACGTCAGCACGGCGCGGCAATTTTCAGCTGCCAGTTGTCGTACCAGAAAGGCGAGCAAGGTTTCGATCATCAGGCGCCGATTCCATCGGTCCCCGGTCCGGAGGGTTTGCGCAACGACTCCGAATTATTCGCCGCCGTATTGGTGGAGGGCGACACCGATCGCATTCTGCCGCCGACCGATTGGCCGATTGAGCATTTCCCGCTCGATCCGGTCGATCTGCAGAATCCGCAGGTACACGAGCCGCGCAATTACGTGTGGCTGAGGGCGGCGGGACCGTTGCCGGACGATCTGGCGTTGCATCAGCAAATGCTCGCGTTCGCCTCCGATCACAACATTCTCGTCACAGCATTGCGTCCGCACGCAACGAGTCTGCTGACGCATGGTTTGCAGATCGCGACGATCGATCACGGCATGTGGTTTCACCGGCCGTTTCGCATCGACGACTGGCTATTGTACGAATCCGAAAGTCCGTCGGCGTCGAACGCGCGCGGCTTCAGTCTCGGCCGCATCTACACGCGCGACGGCACGCTGGTGGCGTCGGTGAGCCAGGAAGGCCTGATCCGCCAGCGCTAGAAAAACTACTCGGCTTTGGCTTCCTGCGTCGCTCTAACGACTGCATCCATGCAGTCGTGCGCTTGGCACCTGGAGCACCGGCGGTACTCAAATCGAAACAGCCGACAAGCGGCTGGCGGGTCTGCGGTATAATCGCCGCCCCTATTCTTTTGCAGATTTCGTCTTTTGCAGATTTCGCGAGCCTGATTCGATGGGTAAAAGCTCGATGAACACGAGTTCGATGGATATCACCGCCTACATGCAGACGCTCGGTCGCGCCGCGCGTCAGGCGTCGCGCACGATGGCGCGCGTCGAGACTGCCGTTAAAAACCGCGCATTGCTTGCTACCGCCGATGCGATCGCCGCACAGCGCGAGGCATTGCTCGCAGCCAATCGCGAAGATATGCAACGCGGCGCCGCCAACGGCCTCGATGCCGCCATGCTCGATCGGCTCGAACTGAAACCGAGCAGCATCGACGCGATGATCGAAGGTTTGCAGCAAGTCGCCGCGCTGGCCGATCCGGTCGGCGCGATCACCGATCTGGTCTATCGCCCGAGCGGGATTCAGGTCGGGCGCATGCGTGTGCCGCTCGGCGTCGTCGGCATCATTTACGAATCGCGCCCGAACGTCACCGTCGAAGCGGCGAGCCTCTGTCTCAAATCCGGCAATGCGACGATTCTGCGCGGCGGCTCCGAAGCGATTCATTCGAATCAGGCCATCGCCAAATGCCTGCGCGAAGGTCTGGCTGCCGCCGGTTTGCCGGAAACCGCGGTGCAAGTCATCGAAACCACCGATCGCGCCGCAGTCGGCGAATTGATCACGATGCCCGAATTTGTCGATGTGATCGTGCCGCGCGGCGGCAAAGGTCTGATCGAGCGCATTTCCCGCGAAGCGCGGGTGCCGGTCATCAAGCATCTCGACGGCATCTGCCACGTTTACATCGACGATCGCGCCGATCTCGATAAAGCATTTCGCGTTGCGCTGAACGCAAAAACCCAGCGCTACGGCACCTGCAACACGATGGAAACGTTGTTGGTGGCGAAAGATATCGCCGCGCAAATCCTGCCGAAACTCGCGGCGGCGCTGATCGAAAAAGGCGTCGAGCTGCGCGGCTGCGAGCGCACGCGCGAACTGGTGCCGAACTCGAAGGTGGCGACGGAGGAAGATTGGCGCACTGAATATCTCGCGCCGATTCTGTCGATTCGCGTCGTTGAAGGTCTCGATCAGGCGATCGAACACATCAACACGTACAGCTCGCAACACACTGACAGCATCGTCACCGAGGATTACACGCGCGGTCGCCGTTTCCTGCGCGAAGTCGATTCGAGCTCGGTAATGATCAATGCATCGACGCGCTTTGCCGATGGTTTCGAATACGGCCTCGGCGCGGAGATCGGTATTTCGACCGACAAAATTCATGCGCGCGGTCCGGTCGGCCTCGAGGGGCTGACGTCGCAGAAATACGTTGTGCTCGGCGACGGTCATATTCGTCAATGATCAGGACAATCGCTTGACCAGCGTCGCGCCGTTGACCAGTGTCGCGATTCTCGGCGGCACGTTCGATCCGGTGCATTGCGGGCATTTGCGTTCGGCGGTTGAGGTGCGCGAATTGCTGCGCTTCGATCAGGTGCGTTTGATTCCCGCGCATGTGCCCCCGCACCGCACTCAACCGCTGGCCAGCAGCGCACAGCGTTTGCAGATGCTGGAACTGGCCATTGCCGATGAGCCCGGTCTGGTCGCCGATGGGCGCGAACTTGAACGTAGCGGTCCTTCGTACACCTTCGATACGCTGACCGCCTTGCGCGCCGAACTCGATGCGAACACGGCGTTGAGCTTGATTGTCGGCATGGATGCGTTTGCCGAATTGCACACGTGGCATCGATGGCGCGAATTGCTCGATGTGGCGAATATCGTCGTGATCGCGCGTCCCGGTTCGATGTTGCCGACAGATGGCGATGTCGCCGAATTATTGCAGCGGCATCGAGTTGAAGCCGATGCATTGCGCGAATTCGAGCGCGGTGCCATTGCAGTCGTCGAATTAACGCCATTGCCGATTTCGGCGACGGCGATTCGCGCGTTGATCCGCAGCGAAAAATCGCCGCGTTATTTATTGCCGGATTCCGTCTGGCAATTCGTTCGCGAGCACGATCTGTATCGTGCCGCACCCTGAGGAGAAAATGTCCCCGACCATGACAGCCGAAGAACTGAAACAGATCGTCATTACCGCACTGGAAGATTTAAAGGGACGCGAGATTATCGCGCTCGATGTGCGCAAGCTAACCAACGTCGCCGATCACATGGTGTTCTGCAGCGGCACATCGAACCGGCATGTGAAATCGCTGGCCGATAACGCAGCGGTCGAAGCGAAAAAGCGTGGCGCGAAAATTCTCGGCACCGAAGGCGAACAGGATGGCGAATGGGTGCTGGTCGATTTCGGCGATGTGATCGTGCACGTAATGCTGCCCGAGACACGCGCGTTTTACGATCTCGAACGGATGTGGTCGTTGCCGGCGGCAGCGGCGCCATCGCAGCCCTGAATCCCCATTGAAATGCGCGCTTAGTCGCGCAAATCTTTTGCGGTAGTTGCAACTATTTTGAACTCGCACACTCCATGCGTATTTCGTTAATTGCCGTCGGCACGCGCATGCCTGCATGGGTAACGGCGGGCATCGACGAATACAGCAAACGCCTGCCGCCGGAATTGCAATTCGATGTACGGGAAATCGCGCTCGGCAAGCGCGGCAAGAATGCCGATATCGCGCGCGCGATCGACAGCGAAGGCAGCGCGATGCTCGCCGCGATAGCGCCGCGCGATTTTGTTATCGCGCTCGATGTGCAAGGCAAGGCGTGGTCGACCGAACAACTTGCCGAGCAACTCGCGCAGTGGCAATTGCGCGGCGATAACATCAGTTTGCTGGTCGGCGGTCCCGACGGCTTGGCGCCGAATTGTTTGGCGCGCGCACAGCAGCGCTGGTCGTTGTCGGCGCTGACGTTGCCGCATCCGCTGGTGCGCATTGTGTTGGCGGAGCAGCTGTATCGGGCGTGGAGTATTAACAATAATCATCCGTATCACCGGGCCTGAGGCTCTCTGTTAACCGACGATGGCTGAACGGCTTGCACTGAAAGACCCCTACAGCGAAGTACGCGTTTTCACCGCGCGCATCGTGGTCGCCGCTGTGATCGTGTTGGGTTTGTTCGGCATTCTGATTTATCGCTACCACGATCTGCAGATCAATCAATACGAAAAATACCGCACCGAATCGGAACGCAACCGCGTGCAATTGCAGCCGCTGGCGCCGAAGCGTGGGTTGATCCTCGACCGCAACGGCGTTGTCGTCGCCGACAATGCGCCGAGTTATAGCCTGACGATCATTCGCGAGCAGGTCGACAATCTGAACGACACGCTCGCGCTGCTGCGCTCGCTGGTGGCAATCGACGCTGCCGACATCGATAAATTCAACGAGCGTTTAAAAGGGCGTTATCCGTATCAGCCAGTGCCGCTGAAACTGCGTCTCACGGAAGAAGAAATTGCAGTGCTGGCGATCAACCGCTATCGGTTGGCGGGCGTCGAGGTTGAAGCCGAGTTTGTGCGCAGTTATCCGTACACCGATTTACTCGCGCACGCGCTTGGCTACGTCGGGCGTATCAGCGAAAAAGAATTGAAGGCGTTTACGCCCGAGCAGGTGAAGGATTACAGCGGCACGCACTACATCGGAAAAATCGGCGTCGAACGTTTTTACGAGGATGCGTTACACGGGCGCGTCGGCTATCAGAACGTCGAAACGAACGCGCGCGGGCGCGTATTGCGCGTGCTTGAGCGCACCGAACCGGTCGCGGGTCAGAACATTTCGCTGTATCTCGATGTGAAGTTGCAGCAGATGGCACACGAAGCACTCGGCGATAATCTGGGCTCGATTGTCGCGATCGATCCCAAAACCGGCGGCGTGTTGGCGCTCGTGAGTCAGCCGGCGTTCGATCCGAATCTGTTTGTCACCGGCATCAGCGGCAAGAACTATCGCGAACTGCGCGACTCGCCGGATCGGCCGCTGTACAACCGCGCGCTGCAAGGGACGTATCCGCCGGGTTCGACGATGAAACCTTTCTTCGCGCTGGCCGGTTTGTACTACGGCCTGGTGACGCCGGAAACGCGCATCCCCGATCCGGGTTTTTATCAACTGCCGGGCGATAGCCGCCAGTACCGCGACTGGCGTCGTGGCGGTCATGGTTCGGTCGATATCCGGCAGGCGATTGCGCAATCGTGCGACGTTTACTTCTACGATCTCGCGCATCGGATGACGATCGATCGTTTGCACGATTTCACCGCGCAGTTCGGTTTTGGTTCGCCGACCGGCGTCGATAACACCCACGAGGGCGGTGGTGTGCTGCCGTCGCGGGCGTGGAAGCGCAAGGTCAAGAAGGTGGCGTGGTATCCCGGCGAAACGCTCAGTGCCGGTATCGGTCAGGGCTATATGCTGGTGACGCCGTTGCAGCTCGCCGTCGGCACCGCGGCGATCGCCAATCGGGGCGCACGTTTCGAGCCCCGGTTCGTGAAAAGCGTCGGCGATCACGCGGTGCCGGTACCCGAGGCTACGCATGTCAATTTGCCGCCTGCGACATGGGATGTGGTGATTGGCGGCATGGATGAAGTGGTACATGGCGAGCGCGGCACCGCGAAGGCGACAGGGCGCGGCATGGCGTACCGAATGGCGGGCAAAACCGGCACCGCGCAAGTCGTCGGGTATGCGCAGGGCGTGAAATACGACGCGTCGCAGTTTTCCAAGCGCAATCGTGACCACGCATGGTTCATTGCGTTTGCGCCGGTCGAGGATCCGAAAATCGCCATCGCGATTCTGGTCGAAAACGGCGAGCACGGTGCCTCGGCGGCAGCGCCGATCGCACGCAAGCTCGCGGACGCCTATCTGCTCGGTGTCACCGACGAGCCGACAGCCGGCGCTACGGAGCCGGCGGCGGAGGGGCTCGAATGACGGTGAACCGTGCAATGCAATCGACCTATGCAATGACATTGAGCGTGTGTGACGACATTGACCGTTTTTGACGACATTGAGAGTGCACGATGAAATACGGTGAGTTTGTCCGCCGGATGCCGGCTGGCACTGCGGAACTCTCGCGCCGGCGGGGTGTGCTATCGCGGCTGCATCTGGATTGGGTATTGCTCGCGCTTCTGCTCGCGCTGACCGCGTTCGGACTGGTCGTGCTGTACAGCGCCAGCAGCCGCAGCATGAGCACGCTCTATCGGCAGGGCACGTTTTTCCTGATTGCGTATGCAGTGATGTTCGTTATCGCGCAGCTCGATATGGAGCGCGTAAAACGCTGGGCGCCGCTCGGTTACGCCGCCGGGCTCGGTTTGCTGGCGGTGCTGCCGTGGGTCGGCGTCACCGCGAAAGGGGCGACGCGCTGGCTCAATATCGGCGGCTTCCAGTTTCAGCCATCGGAAATCATGAAGCTGGCGGCGCCGATGGCGGTGGCGTGGTATTTGTCGTCGCGGGTGCTGCCGCCGCGATTGAAACACGTCGCGATCGCACTGCTGATTATCGCGGTGCCGGTGCTGGTGGTGGCCGAACAGCCCGATCTGGGCACTGCCATTCTGATCGCCGCCGCCGGCGCGTTCGTATTGTTTCTCGCCGGCTTGAGCTGGCGTTATATCGTCGGCGCGGCGGCCGCGCTTGCCGCGGCGGCTTATCCGCTGTGGGAATACGTGCTGCACGATTACCAGCGCACGCGCATTCTGACGCTGCTCGATCCTGAGGCCGACAAGCTCGGTGCCGGCTGGAATATCATTCAGTCCAAAACCGCGATCGGCTCGGGCGGCTTCTGGGGCAAGGGCTGGTTGCTCGGCACGCAGTCGCATCTGGATTTTTTGCCGGAAGGGCATACGGACTTCATCATCGCGGTGTTGTCGGAGGAATGGGGCCTGCGCGGCGTGCTGATTTTGCTGACGTTGTATCTGGCGCTGATTGCGCGCGGCATGTGGATCGCAATCAACGCCAAGCATTGCTTTGCACGGCTGGTGGCTGGCTCCGTTGTGCTGACGTTTGTCGTGTATGTTTTCGTCAATATGGGGATGGTCGGCGGCTTGCTGCCGGTCGTGGGGGTGCCGCTGCCGCTGATCAGTCAGGGCGGAACCGCACTGGTGGTATTGTTCGCCGGCTTCGGGTTGTTGATGGCGATCGCCAGCGAGAAGCGCATTCTGGTGCAGTGACGGTTTTCTAATATCGCGTTCGGCCTGAAGCCGGCGCGCAAAACAACGGGCAGAGGTATGAACAAAACAATTCACAGCGCGTTGCGCTGGAGTAAATGGCTGTGTGTGGCGACAGTAATGGCGGCAACACCGGCACGCGCCGACTACAGCCAGCACCCGGAAGCGAAGCGTTTCGCCGATGAAATGGTTGCTAAACACGGTTTCCAGCGCGACGAGGTGATGGCGATTCTGAGCCGTGCCGAACGCCAGCAATCGGTGCTCGACGCGATTGCCCGCCCCGCCGAAAAAGCCAAGCCGTGGAAGGACTACCGCAAGCTGTTTATCACCGCCGATCGCGTGCAGCAGGGCGTCATCTTTGCGCGCGAACACGCCGCCACGCTGGCGCGCGCCGAGCGCGAAACTGGCGTGCCGGCCTCGATTGTGCTCGCCATTCTCGGCGTCGAAACGCGCTACGGCCGCAATACCGGTAGCTATCGCGTGCTCGACGCGCTGACCACGCTCGGCTTCGATTACCCGCCGCGCGCGGATTTTTTCCGCACCCAGTTGCAGGAATTCATGCTGATGGCGCGCGAGCAGAAGCTGCCGGCCGATCGGTTGCTCGGCTCTTACGCCGGCGCGATGGGCTTCGGCCAGTTCATGCCGAGCAGCTATCGTAACTTCGCGGTTGATTTCAATGGCGACGGCTCGGTCGACATCATCAATAACATCGACGACGCCATCGGCAGTATCGCGAATTATCTGAAGGCACATGGCTGGCAGCGCGGCGCACCGATCGTCGTCCGCGCCAACGTCAATGGACCGGTCGCTGAAAACCTGCTGCGGTCGACGCTGGAGCCGCAGACCGCGCTCGCCGAATACAAGCGTCAGGGTATTACCAGCGCGACGCCATTGCCCGACACGACCGGCAGCGCGTTGTTCATGCTCGAAGCCGAAGCGGGCAACGAATACTGGCTCGCACTGAATAATTTCTACGTGATTACGCGCTACAACCGCAGCCAGCTCTATGCGATGGCCGTGACACAACTGAGCGAGGAGATTGCCGCCCAGTGGGTGCGTTAACCGTGAGTTCCGATCCCAGCATGCACGCCCGTTTGGTGGAGCGAGTTCGACTGACGTCATTGGCAGTGGGCGCGTTGCTGATCGCCGCATGCGGCAGTTCGCCGATCGGGAGCGATGGCGCACCGAGGCGCAATCTCGATCCATCCAGCATCAAAGATGCGGTGCCGAGGCGCGAGCCGGTCACCAAAGCCGGCAACAAGAGCCCGTACACCGTGCTCGGCAAAACCTACGTGCTGCTGCCATCCGCGAAGGGTTATCGAACCACCGGCATGGCGTCGTGGTACGGCACCAAATTCCACGGTCGCAGTACCGCCAACGGTGACGAATACGATCTGTACGGCATGACCGCCGCGCATAAAACGCTGCCGATTCCTACTTACGTGCTGGTTACCAATCTGGAAAACAACCGCCAGGCAGTGGTGCGCGTCAACGATCGCGGCCCGTTCGTCAGCAATCGGGTGATCGACCTGTCATACGCAGCAGCGGTCAAGCTCGGCTATGCGGATAAAGGCACGGCATTTGTGGAAGTGGCGGCAATCGATGTGGATAATTGGCCGCCGCGCAAACCGGAGCTGATTCAGGAACCAGTGACGCCGCCGCTGGCGCCCGAACGACCGCTTGGTGGCGCGCCATTGAGCCCAACTGCACCGGGGCTGGCGACGTCGACCGCCATCGATAAACCTGCCGAGCCTGCGCAAGCGGTTCCGGGTTTCTACGTGCAGGCCGGCGCGTTTGCGCATAAGCCGAGTGCCGATAATCTGCGTACCCGTCTTGTCGCCGAACTGCAGCAGCCGGTCGAAGTGCTCGCAGGCGGAACCCCGAAATTGTTTCGCGTCCGCGTCGGCCCTCTCGCCACCCGCGCGGAGGCGGATAAGGCGCGCAATGAAATCCTGTCGCGACATATCAGTGAAGCGGCACGCGTGATCGACGAATCCGGCAACTAATCGTTATTTGCGCAGTCAAGCCAAAGTCATTTAAGCCAGAGTTACAGAAGGAATTCCGATGAAAAAAATCTTCGCCCTGTGCGCAGCCCTGAGTTGGTCCGTCGTCTCGTTCGCACAGCAAACACAGCCGATCCTGAACCCGGTGCCTGCGGCCACGCCATCGGCACCGACGATCGCAGCGAAGGCATACATCCTGATCGATGCCGACAGCGGCCGCGTTCTCGCCGAGAACAATGCCGATTCGCGGCTGGCGCCGGCGAGTCTCACCAAGCTGATGACGAGTTATGTCCTCTCGTACGAGCTTGAGCAGGGGCATGTACACAACGACGACATGGTGACGATCAGCGAAGGCGCGTGGACGCAAAATCCTGCGTTCAAGGAATCGTCGCTGATGTTCATTCAAGTCGGCACACAGGTGAAATTACACGATCTGCATCTCGGCATCGTCGTGTCATCGGGTAACGACGCCACCGTCGCCGTTGCCGAATATCTCGCCGGCAGCGACAGTGCATTCGCCGATGTAATGAATCAGCACGCGCAAAAACTCGGCATGACCAACACGCATTTCGTCAATTCGCATGGCCTGCCCGATCCGAATCACTACACCACCGCACGCGATCTGGCGAAGCTGTCGCAGGCGATCATTCGTTTTCCGAACGAATATGCGATGTATAAGATTCAGGAATTCACCTACAACAATATCCGTCAGTACAACCGCAACGGTCTGCTGCGCCGCGATCCAACCGTCGATGGTTTGAAAACCGGCCACACGCAGGAAGCGGGTTACTGTTTGATTTCGTCGGCACTGCGCAACGGTATGCGTTTAATTACCGTCGTGCTCGGCGCCGACAGCATCAACCAGCGCGAACAGGAAACCGAAAAACTGCTCGCCTACGGCTTTCGCTATTTCGAAACGAGCAAGGTGTATCAGGCCAATGCCGAAGTCGCGCAACCGCGTATCTGGGGCGGCAGCAAGGAGCAGATCAAACTTGGTGTCGATCGCGATATCGCGCTGACGTACCCGCGCGGCAAGCGTGAGGCGATTCAGGCGACAATGAATATCGAGAAGTATCTGAAAGCACCGATTCAGGCAAATCAGCCAGTGGGCGAGATGCTTGTGACGCTCGATGGCGAAACCATTTTGAAAACGCCGCTGGTCGCACTTGAAACGGTGGAGAAAGGCGGCATCTTCCACCGCATTTGGGATGCAATGGTGTTGTTTTTTACCAAACTGCTGAGCTGATGATGTTGTCCTCTTTTAACCAAGAGGGCTGAGGGGGAAGCGATGGGCACTGTGTATCTAAACGGCGAATATCTTCCCGTTGAGCAAGCACGCGTGCCCGTGATGGATCGCGGCTTTTTGTTCGGCGATGGCGTTTACGAAGTCATTCCGGTATTTGGCGGCCGCTGTTTTCGCGTCGACGAACATCTCGATCGACTCGATCACAGCCTGCGTGAAACCGGCATTCCGCAGCCTCTAACACGCGAACAATGGCGCGCTATTTTTGAGCGTTTGATCGCGGCATATGGTGGCGGTGATCAAGGCATTTATTTGCAGATCACGCGCGGCGTTGCGGCCACGCGCGAACATCGTTTTCCCGAGCAATGCACACCGACTGTGTTGGCGATGAGCCGCGTTTTACCGCCGACCTCGACTCTGTCCTCCACGGGAATGCCGGCAGCGATTGTCGCGATCACGCTCGACGATATTCGCTGGCAGCGCTGCGATATCAAAAGCACCTCGTTGCTCGGCAGCGTGCTGATGACACAGCGCGCGCTCGATGCCGGCGCGCGCGAAGCGATTCTGTTGCGCAACGGCATAGTGCTCGAAGGCGCGAGCAGCAATGTATTTGCGGTGCACAACGGCACGTTGTTTACCGCGCCGAAAAGCCAGTGCATTCTCGCGGGCATCACGCGCGATTTGATTGTCGAGTTGGTGCGGCAAAAAAATATCGCGTTTCGCGAAGAGTCGTTGACGATCGACGCACTGCGCGAAGCGAGCGAAATCTGGATCAGCAGTTCGACGCGCGAAATGACGCCAGTCGCGCAGCTCGACAACAAACCGGTCGGCAACGGTGAAGCGGGGCCGGTATTCCAACAGGTATGGCAGTGGTATCGCGCATTTCGCGCGGCTTTTCAGTAAAACGTTCTGCGAAGTAAAAATATGCGCGCAGTGACGAATGTGCCCAATAAAGTGGGCGCCAAGTAAACGAGAGATTGCCGTAATGGCCGATGTCGAACCGCCAAAAATCAGTTTTCCTTGCGATTACCCGCTCAAAGTCGTCGGCAATGCCGCACACGATTTTCGCGAATTCGTGATCGAAACTATCGAACGTCACGCCGAGATTACGCAGCGCGAATTGATCGACGTCCGCGCCAGCAGTACGGGCCGCTTTTTATCGGTGCGAATAACCATCGTTGCGACCGGCGAAGAGCAAATCCAAACGCTCTACAACGATTTGAAAGCATCGGGCCGCGTGCACACGGTTCTGTGATGAAAGAGGACACGATGAATTTGCGAGTGCGCCAACTCGGCCTGATCGATTATCAAA
Source organism: uncultured Spongiibacteraceae bacterium (assembly GCA_946480345.1). The sequence continues at coordinate 1,384 of CAMLJR010000067.1, read as the reverse complement.
CCTGCTGGGATGCGATGCGCGATTTCACCGAGCAGCGCGATGCGAATACGCTCGATGAAATCTGGTTCCTGCAACATCCACGCGTCTTCACGCAAGGGCAGGCCGGCAAAGCCGAACACGTCATTGCGCCCGGCGATATTCCGGTGATTCAGGTCGATCGCGGCGGGCAGGTGACCTATCACGGCCCCGGTCAAATCGTCGGTTATTTGTTAGTGGATTTGCGCCGCCGCGGGCTCGGCATTCGCGCATTGGTGAATGGCATCGAAAACGCAATCATCGCCGTGCTTGCACAATACGGCGTGAAAACTTTCGCCAAGCCCGAAGCGCCCGGCGTTTATTTAAATGGCGCGCAACGCGACGCGCGCGATGGCGCCAAAATCGCCGCGCTCGGTTTGCGCGTGCGGCGCGGCTGCACATTTCACGGATTGAGTTTGAATATTGATATGGATCTCGAACCGTATAACCGCATCAATCCCTGCGGTTTCAGCGGATTGCAGGTCGCGCAATTGCGCGATTTAGTCGATAACGCCCCGGCGTTGGAAGCTGTCGAAACAGAACTGATGCAGGCATTGTGCGAACAGCTTGATTACGATCCGACGACATTGTCGATCGAAACCCAATTACCGAATTTGTCCGAGTAAAAATATGAGCAACGCCGACAGCAAAACGCCGATCAAAAAAATCACGCAGGGCGAAAAATTACGCGGTGCGGAAAAAGTCGCGCGCATTCCGGTGAAAGTGATTCCGACCGTCGAGCTGCCGGTGAAGCCCGAATGGATTCGCGTAAAGATGCCGATCAGTCCCGAAATTTCGCGCATCAAGGGGCTGCTGCGCAAACACAAACTCGCGTCGGTATGCGAAGAAGCCGCGTGTCCGAATCTCGGTGAATGTTTCAGCGGCGGCACCGCCACCTTCATGATCATGGGCGATATCTGCACACGTCGCTGCCCATTCTGCGATGTCGCACACGGTCGACCGAATGCACTCGATCTCGATGAGCCGCGCGAACTCGCCGAAGCCATCGCCGAAATGCAATTGAAATACGTCGTCGTTACGTCGGTCGATCGCGACGATTTGCGCGACGGCGGCGCGCAACATTTTGCCGATTGCATTCGCGAAACACGCGCGCGGTCGCCGGCGATTCGCATCGAAGTACTCGTGCCGGATTTTCGCGGACGCATGGATGTCGCGCTCGATATTCTCGAACGCGAAGCGCCCGATGTGTTCAATCACAATTTGGAAACGGTACCGAGCCTATACGCGCAAGTACGCCCCGGCTCCGATTATCTGTGGTCGCTCGATCTGCTGAAAAAATACAAAGCACGCCGCCCCGATGTGCTGACCAAATCCGGTCTGATGCTTGGCCTGGGTGAGACGCGCGAAG
>CAMLJR010000066.1 GCA_946480345.1 uncultured Spongiibacteraceae bacterium | reverse complement strand
CTGCGTTTGTTATTTAACCCGACAATTTTATTGTCGGGTTAACAACTACAACAGATTTCTACCTTTGCGCGCTGCGATGCGCATCCGCAACGCATTGAGTTTGATGAAGCCTTCCGCGTCTTTTTGATTGTAGGCACCTGCGTCGTCTTCGAAGGTTGCAATTTTCGTATCGAACAACGATTGCTCGGATTGGCGACCTGCGACGATCACATTGCCCTTGTACAATTTCAGCCGTACCACACCGTTGACATGCTGCTGCGACCCATCGATTGCCGCCTGCAGCATTTTGCGCTCGGGACTCCACCAGTAGCCGTTGTAAATCAGGCTCGCGTATTTCGGCATGAGTTCGTCTTTCAAATGCGCGACTTCACGGTCGAGCGTGATCGATTCGAGCGCGCGATGCGCTTTCAGCAGAATGGTGCCGCCGGGCGTTTCGTAGCAGCCGCGCGATTTCATGCCGACATAACGATTCTCGACGAGATCAAGTCGGCCGATACCATTGGCGCCGCCGATCTGGTTCAGCGTAGCCAGCATCGTCGCCGGGCTCAGTGCCTTGCCGTCGAGTGTCGTCGCATTGCCGTTTTCGAAACCGATTTCGATATAGGTGGCTTTATCGGGCGCCGCTTCCGGCGACACGCTCCAGCGCCACATGCTTTCTTCGCACTCGGTCCACGGGTCTTCGAGCACGCCGCCTTCGTAGGAGATGTGCAGCAGGTTTGCATCCATCGAGTACGGTGATTTCTTTTTGTTTTTCGCGAAATCGACTGGAATATTGTGCTGTTCGCAATACGCCATCAGCGTTTCGCGCGAGGTCAGATCCCATTCACGCCACGGCGCGATGACTTTGATACCCGGCTTCAGCGCGTAAGCGCCAAGCTCGAAACGCACCTGGTCGTTGCCCTTGCCGGTGGCGCCGTGCGAAACCGCATCGGCGCCGGTTTCATTCGCGATTTCGACCAGACGCTTGGCGATCAACGGCCGCGCGATTGACGTGCCTAGCAGGTATTCGCCTTCGTATAACGTATTGGCGCGAAACATCGGAAAGACGAAATCGCGGACAAATTCTTCTTTCAGATCATCGATATAGATCTGCTTGACGCCAAGCGCCTGCGCTTTCGCGCGCGCGGGTTCAAGCTCCTCGCCTTGCCCGATGTCGGCGGTAAACGTGACCACTTCACATTGATAGGTATCCTGCAGCCAGCGCACGATGACGGAAGTGTCGAGGCCGCCGGAATAGGCCAGCACGACCTTTTTAATGTCGGACATTTCTAAGAACTCCAGAACACGACGCCGTGGCGATCACGACGGTGGTTGAGAAAGACGGATTCAGCGAATCGAAAGGGCGCTAGTTTAACGGGGGACGCCGCAACTGCACAGCATGGCCAGGGTGTATGGCGATTTTGCAGAGATACTGCCGAAGAAAAACGCCGGCTTAGCCGGCGTTCAAAGAGTGCGGAAATGGAAGCCGTTAGCGCGGAGCGATCTTGCCCGATTCGTCGGATAGAACAACCTCCACACGACGGTTCAACTGACGACCCGCGGGAGTATCGTTGGTCGCGACGGGTGAAGTCTCGCCGTACCCCATCACCGTAATCCTGTCGGCCGCTACGCCAGCATTCACTAGCGCTGCTTTCACCGACTCCGCACGATCTTCGGACAATTGCTGATTGAAATCATCGCTACCAGTGCTATCGGTAAAACCTTCGACTCCCACCTTCCGCTGAGCATTCTCCTGTAAGTAAGTAGCGAGTTTCTGTACGACGCGCACGCCACCAGGTTTAAGCGTCGACTTGCCCACATCGAACAGCACATCGCCGAGCGTCATGACGACACCGCGGTCAGTCATCTGCGCTTGCAGATCCTTCAGCGCGGTTTGTGCCCGCTCCGCTTCGGCAGTACGCGCGGCGAGTCTCAATTCGTCCCGCTGTTGATCCATATCTTTTATCGCCTGCTCGGACAATTTACGGCGATAAGCCTGCTCCGCCAGCGCGACCTGCTGTTGAGCCAGATAGATCTTGTGCTGCACGACTTCACTATCGTCGCGCTCGCGTAACGCCTTATCCGCACGATTAAGTGCATCCTGAGCATCCTTCAGCTCAGCCGGCGCGAGATTGCTCCCGCGCGATTGCGTTTGCAGTGCATTGAAGCTCGCGTGTGCGGCGTCGAGCCGTGCATCTGTACGCGGTGTTGAACTACACGCAGTTAATAATCCGGTGACAGTGATCGACGCGGTCAACGCGCACGTATTAAAAAAAGAACGCTTGTTCATGATGAGCTCCCTAATGCCATAAAAATAACCAGTGCCATCGAAATCACGGTGTTTGCTGGCGGTTGATTTCTTCTCGCAGCGCACGTTGACCTTGCTGTGCATCCTGGACGGCTTTTTCCGCCCTCATCGCATGAGCCTTGGCTTCGGCCAATTTGGCATCGGCCGCCACCTCTTCAGCTAAACGCCGAGCTTCCAGATAATTTTTCTTGTCCATTTCTTTCTCGACCATCGCCATTTTGTCCTGCGCGGTTTTCAATTCCAGCGGTGCAAATTCAGCACCGCCCGCACTGACTGCGCTATCGAGCGCTGTTTTCGAAACGGCAATTTCAGCTTTTGGTTCCGGCGTGTTCGCGCAACCCGCCAACATCGCACCGACAATTAAAACGCCGGCCCCTATCATTCGTTGTGCGCTCATCGCTGTTCTCCTTCCAATTAACCATTTGTGTTCGATTAGCTGATTAATAACCTACTGGCGCGAAGCGTTAAAAACGATATACGTCGCTCTGCACTTTTAAATTCTCCGTCGATATCATTTCGACGCAGTGCTGAATTGTGGGGAATGACGAATCGGCATTGACAGAATTGGCCGTTGTCGAAACCGTAACAATCGGTTGCCATAAAACTACCGGGCGCTGAACTTCGCTCTTAGCGACGAGGGTGGGCGCAGTCTCGAGCGTCGCAATCACAGTCATCGTTATCCACGTCGAGGCCAAGAGCACCACCAGCGCCTTCATGATTCGACTCCCCTTTCTCTTCTGCAATTTCCACCATTTCTAACGAGGGCCTGAGGATCCTTTTCGCGAAATCCCGATCACGATACTCAGCACAGTCATGATTACAAAAATAACGAAAATTATTTTTGCAATTTCGACTGCACCTGCGGCAATTCCGCCAAAACCAAATACCGCAGCGATCAAGGCGATGATTAAAAAGATGATGGTGTAATGCAGCATGGAAACCTCCGTTTTTTCAATAAGCGTTTGCGTGAGTGTGTGAGTACATCTTAGAAAATGCTTGAAGAAATACTTATGAGAGTTCCCGCCAACTTAATGTCGGAAAAAACGGTCACTGCATGTAGGAATTTTCTTATAAGAGATTACGACGCCTGACGCACAAGCGGGAGCGTAGCGACAATCAATGTTCCTTCACCGATCGCAGAATGAACCTGCATCGCACCACCATTCGCTACAACGCGATAACGCATGCCTTCAAGGCCGTGGGATGAGGCGGCGGTATGGACAGGGTTGAAACCGCGTCCGTTATCGCGCACCTCGATAGAAGCTTGCTGCGGCTGCTTCGTCAGCTTTACTTCCACTTGCGATGCGGCAGCATACTTGACGATATTTGTTAACGCTTCCTGTACTAGCCGATAAACCGTTAAATCAGCGGCCGGAGTTAAATTAACTGGTTCCAAAGTACACGTGCATTGCAGATTGGTTCGGGCTGAAAATTCACGCACCAGAATATCGAGCGCGGCGACGAGGCCGAGTTTACTCAGCGATGATGGGTGCAACTCTTCGATAATTCGTCGCTTCAGCGATATGCCGTTGTTCAATGCCTGACCCAAATGCAGAAGCCGCTCTTTGATGTACTCGTTCGCATCAGTCAGCCGAGCTTTTAAGCGCGCCAGATCGAGTTTGGCAGCCACCAGCAGTGCGCCCAGCTCATCGTGCAACTCGCGCGCAAGGCGTGCGCGCTCATCCTCCCGCACATTCAATAAATGCAGCGTCAGTTCGCTGAGACGGCGCGTGCGCTCCTGAATCTGCGCTTCCAGTAAATCATGGTCACGTTGCAATTGGCGCTGCTGTTGTTCCCGCTCGCGCACCAGCAAGCGCGCTTGTCGCGAATAAAATACGAAAGCGGTCAAACCGCCTATTACGATCAGCGTGTTGGCAATGCGCACCCACCACTGCGTCTGCTGAAGCAGCCGGCGATCATATTCCACCCGCTGCGTTTCCCTATCGCGCATGCGATCACTGCGCTCGCGAATTCCATTCATCTGCACACGACCGCTGGCTGTTTCCACAATCGCTTTCCATGCGTCGCTGCCGCCGCTGCGCAGCGCCACGGTTAAACTCATTTCTTCCTGCTTTTTCGCAATAGCGGTCGCGAGCGCTTCGAAATCAGCGACAAAATTCGGATCGTGAAGGTAGCGTTGCCGCATCGCATTCATCGATGCGGCAATCGCAGTACGAGACTCCTGATATGGACGCAGATCCTCCGCTTCTCCGGTAAGCAAATAACCGCGCTGGCTGGTTTCGGCATCGATCAGCAGTCGCGTTAGTTTTTGCAGTTCAATACGCGCTTCGATAGCTGCGCTCAAATCGGCATTTATCGCCAGCACCCGCCAATAACTGATTTCATTAACCGCAAATAATGCGAATGCAAATAAGCTGGCGATTAAAACGCTCGAATTAATCTGCAACCATCGTCTGAGACGCCGATTCATGGAATACTCCCTGCATTCATCGCAATAAGCCCATTGTGCGCGATACCTTAAACAGAGAAAACAGCGTCACGCGATGAGGCCGCTATGGGATCCTCAGAACAAGGAGAACGCCATGATTAAGGTAGCGATTGTCGACGACCATGCGATCGTGCGCGCGGGTTTGCGACAGTTTCTGTCCGAACAATCTGATATCGAGGTAACGGGCGAAGCGGCAAATGGCGCAGAGGCGCTGGGCTTGGTACGCGCGGGAAATATCGATGTATTGCTGATGGATATTGGCATGCCGGGGCCGAGCGGTATCGATGTACTGGGTACAATTCGCGCGCACGCACCACAATTACCAGTGCTAATTCTTACCGGCTATCCGGAAGAACATTACGCAACGAATCTGTTGCGGCAAGGCGCAAGCGGTTATCTCAATAAGGAATGCGAACCGGAGGAAATTGTTACAGCGATACGCTCGCTTGCGCAGGGGCGGCGCTACATCACTTCCGCCGTCGCCGAACTGCTAGCTGATCGATTGAATGGCAACGTGGACGAACAGCCGCATCAAACATTATCGGAACGGGAGTTCCAGGTTTTTTTGCGGCTGGCGCGAGGCGAAACTATTACATCGATCGGCACCACGCTTTCACTCAGCGTTAAAACCGTGAGCACTTATCGTTCGCGCATACTAGAGAAAATGGCACTATCGAGTAATAGTGATCTTACGTATTACGCCCTTAAGCATGAATTGATTAAATAGTTTTCTATTCACTATTTTTCGATGCATGCAGCTTTTATCAACCGCCGGGCGTATGCAGGGACAAGCAAAAATCAATCAAGTCATCAATTTCGGTGGATTTATCAAATACTGCATCGGCACCGAGCTGCAAGCAATGCGTTCGAATTTCCGGCGTCGCATAATTACTCAGAACGACCATTTTCTGCTCTGGCTTACGCTGCCGACACGCGGCCAATACTTCGAATCCCGATCCTTCCCGCAAAAATATATCGACGATGGCCAACTGCCAATCGTTGTCGATTTGTCGCAGCCACGTTTTAGCTTCGGACTCGGCGCCACTGCTGCCGACCACATTCACATCGGCCAGCTCGCCCAGCGCAGCGATCAAGTTTTCGGTGATCACCGCGCTGTCCTCGACCAAATAAGCATTAACTCTGCTCATGACATGGAAATTCGCATTGCGATAAAGATAAATAATGTCCCGAGCGGGACAGCCGACGGCAGTATAAGCCGCAATTATTTAATCGAGGTGTAGTCCGTTTCACAGGCTTCACGTAGGACTACACCTACATCACAGCATCTATCGAACAACGGAAACGCTTTTCGCAATCAACACCGAACGCTCGCTGTCACGCTCGATTTCCCCATACACGCGCAATTGCGAATCCGGAGCGAATTTTACTTTGCCGAGCAGATCCTCATCCGCTTTCACCATGATTTGGCCGGTGCTATCACGCAGCAATAGATGATTGGCGTCGGTCTGTTCCACAATCCCGCCTGTCACTACAACTTTGGTGTCGTCAGGCGCAGCCACAGCCTCCGAAATGGTGAAATTCGTCGCGTTATGCGATGCACATGCCGTCATCGACAAAAGCGCCGCCACCGCGATAGCGCGAGGTAATGTTGCGAGTGTGATAATACGCATGATCATTTCTCCGTAATCGAATCCGCGATGCGGATTATTAGCCGCATCACTGACATTGATCGCGAAATTGAAAAAATGTTCTATTTTTCTTCTGATCTCACTCACAAATGACGAATACGCCGCGTTTCGGTATTTTTACATTCGACTGATAAATGTTGCGGCTATGCCCAATCATCGTCATCAGGCAGCGCATAAAATTCGCCGATGCGCGCCCACGCATCCTCCGGCGAGTCGACGTATTGAAAGAGCTTGAGATCCTCGGTGCTAATGCATCCCATCTCGTATAGATGATCGAAATTGATCAGCTTTTGCCAAAATTCGGTGCCGTACAAAAGAATTGGCACACGCCGCACCTTGCCTGTTTGCACCAGCGTAAGCGTTTCGAATAATTCATCGAGCGTCCCAAACCCGCCGGGAAACGCAACCAGTGCTTTCGCGCGCATCATGAAATGCATTTTGCGCAACGCGAAATAATGAAATTGAAAGCACAACTCCGGCGTGATGTACGGATTCGGATGTTGCTCATGCGGCAAAATGATATTGAGCCCGATGCTGCGCCCGCCGACGTCATAGGCACCGCGATTCGCGGCTTCCATAATGCCCGGGCCGCCGCCGGTGACAACCGCCATTTCACGGTCCGGATGCGAGATATTATGTTCCGTCACCAATCGGCCAAAAGCACGCGCGGCATCGTAATACTTACTTAACTCCAATTGCGATTTCGCCCTACGCCATGCCTGCTCTAGCTCGGCATCATCGGGCGCAGCGGTGTGGCGCTCGTCGAGTTCGTCGAACTGCAATTGTGCGATTTCCGGCGGTAACGAACGTGCACTACCGAACACCACAATCGTCGCCCGAATATTGTGTTCCTGCTGAATAAGTTCAGCTTTCAATAATTCGAGCTGCAACCGCAGAGGACGCAAATCCCGTCGCAGTAAAAATTCCTGATCGAGGAATGATAATTCGTAGGCGGAAGATTGATCATATGCAGTCTCTGCACGCGCACGGATCTCTTCTTCCGCACTGAAGAAATTTTCGTCGCGCAAACGGTGCTGTGGCATGGATATCTCCTAATAATCACTGGCCTTAGCCGATCGAATAGTTTGAAATATAGTGGCATTGTTAGCGTGACGTCATAACATTTACGAAGAATGGCACACTTGCATGAAGTTAATGGACTACAAATGGCAAAAGGACCCCGCCTCTACTGAGATGGGCTTTTAAGGAGAAAGGAATGGCAGCAATATTAATTACCGGCGCAAGCCGGGGCATCGGGCTCGCACTGGCACAGCAATTCGCTGCACGCGGCGATCGGGTAATCGCCGTTTGTCGCACGCCGAGCGCCGAACTTTCGCAGATCGAAAGTATTCGTCTGATCAGCGACATCGAAGTCACCGCCGATGACGCACTACAGCAACTGGCGACGCAGCTCGACAAGCAACCGCTCGATGTCATCATTCACAACGCCGGCATGTTAACGGCGGAGTCACTACAGGATTTGAATGCCGATCGCATTCGACGGCAATTCGAGGTGAATGCGCTGGCGCCGCTGCGCATCACGCAATTACTACAGCAGAATCTGCGCAATGGCAGCAAGGTCGTACTGATTACCAGCCGCATGGGTTCGATCGACGACAACACGTCCGGCAGTATGTACGGTTATCGAATGTCGAAGGCGGCATTGAATATCGCAGGCAAAAGTCTCGCGCTCGATTTACGTTCCAGTGGTGTTGCTGTCGGCATATTTCACCCTGGATTGGTGGCAACACGATTGACCGGTAGTCACGGCATTAGCCCACTCGAAGCCGCGATTAATTTGATCGCACGAATCGATCAATTAACGCTGGAAAATAGCGGTCAATTCTTTCACGCGAATGGCGAATCGTTACCGTGGTAACGAGCTCACTAATGCGGAAAAATGGCGCGGCCAAAACGTTGACCAACTTAAGGTTGTGTATATAATGTGACCAGCCTAAGAATAGCTTGTATGTATGTTCAGTAAATTCGACGTTCCTCCTGCAGTGCTTCGTCCATTTCTCACAAACAATACCTGCGCTTCTCGGCTGACCTGCCTGCTTCAGGCAATTGTTATTAATTGTTACGGGATTTTTAGTATGTCCAATGTAAGCACTGGCCACGTTAAGTGGTTCAACGAATCCAAAGGTTTTGGTTTTATTGCGCAGGAGAACGGTCCGGACGTGTTCGTACACTTCAGCGCCATCAATAGCGCTGGATTCAAAACACTTGCTGAAGGCCAGAAAGTGCAGTTCACCGTCACTCAAGGCAAGAAAGGTCCGCAGGCTGAGAACGTCACTCTCGTTTAAGTCTTAGTAACGCTGCAGCAGATTATCGCTGCAGCGTTTTTGCTTTAGTCCCTTCGAATCTGCCGACGATACATGTCGGAGGATTTGTGATTTTTTATCTTAAAATTTCACTCGCCGTTTTATTCTTCTTCGTTTTCCAGGCATCACCATCAACGTGGCTCGCGCTAATTAACTAGCTCGTGCAATGAGCGGTTTCGTAGCGGGATTTTCGCGGATTAACCGATTTAATTCCGGCACACATGATCCGCAATTGGTACCGCAGCGCAATTTTTCACCCAGTGCCGCGCTGGTGCGGCAACCCTCAGCGATTGCAGTACGAATAACTGTTTCCGATACCTGAAAACAGGTACACACCATTGCGCCCTGCTCGTTTTGCTCGCCGGGCGGCTTACCTGTCAGCAACACGCGCCGCTCGTCTTTATCGAGCATTTGCCCCAATCGACTCGCCAACCACCAGGGATCGGACACGAGCTCGCTATCGCCCACTAACAACACCGCATCGAGATAGCCATCGACCAGCCAGGCCAGCCGCAATTCCCGTGCATCATCGGCGATGAATTGCATATTCGCTTCCGACGGAAGCAGCGCCGTCAGACGCTCGCACGCCGTTTCGAATGACTCCTCACCGGCCAGCCAATACAGCCATCCATCTGCGACCGGCACGCGCGCCCAGTAATGCGAGCGCGGCAACGCCAGCGGTTGACGCGTCAATAACAATCCGCGCCAGCGACTCGGCAGCGGACGCATGCTGACGCTGGCATGTTTCAATTCGGGCTGGCCCGAATGCGGATCAACGTGTGCCGTCACTAACGCATCAACTCTGGCGCGGGCGGCAAATTGATCATTCCAATGCATCGGTGCGAATACCGAACCCCGACGCTGCCCCGGCTCGATACGCACTCGCAACCATGCGCTGCCATGCGCGTTCGATAGCTCGGCGATCTCACCGCCGGCAAGGCCAAACACGGCGGCATCCTGCGGATGGACCTCAACGTAGGGCTCAGAGCGATGACGATTCAATTTTTCGCTTTCGGCCGTGCGCGTCATCGTGTGCCACTGATCGCGCACACGTCCGGTATTCAAAATTAACGGCGAAGTGCGGTTGAGTGTCGATTGCGGCCAATACGGCTCGATCGCGACAAAACGCGCACGCCGGTCTGTTGTGGCAAATTGGCCATCGCCAAATAATCGCGAAGCACTGACGCCGTTTTTTAGCGGCCACTGCAGCGGCTCAAGCGCGTCATATTGCGATTGATTCAATACACTCAATTCGCTGATATCGAGTTGTAATGGCGTATCGCTGTTAATGCCGGTCATCGCCGCATATTCGATGAATACATCGCGCGAACTTTCAAATGAAAACGCGGTGCCAAAGCCGAGGCGCTTGCCAAGTTCTGCCAGCATCCACCAATCCGGCTTGGCTTCGCCGGCTGCCGGCAGAAAATTGCGCTGGCGCGAAATCGTGCGCTCGGAACTGGTGACGGTGCCGTTCTTTTCGCCCCAGCCCACCGCGGGCAACAAAATATGCGCGACCTGCGTCGTATCGGTATCGCGTACACAATCGGAGACGACAACGGTTTCGCATTTCTCAAGAGCACGGCGCCAGCGATCCGCTTCCGGCATGCTCACCAGCGGATTGGTCGCGAGCACCCACAGGAATTTAACCTCGCCTCGCTCGATCGCTTCGAATAACGGTACCGCTTTCAAACCGGGAGCAGTCGCAATGTTTGGCGCACGCCAAAATTCTTTAACCTGCGCAATCGATTCCGGCGTAAACGCGCGATGCACGGCGAGTTGATTCGCCAGACCGCCAACTTCACGTCCGCCCATCGCATTCGGTTGTCCGGTGATCGAAAACGGACTCGCACCGGGCAATCCGATACGACCCGTGGCGAGATGGCAATTGATGATTGAATTGCCTTTATCGGTGCCGCTGCTGCTCTGGTTGATGCCTTGCGAAAACAACGTAACGGTACGTGCGGTTTGTGCAAACAATCGATAAAACTGTTCGACGGCGCTCTCGCTGAGTTCGCAAACTCGCGCGACCTCGGCGATGCTCGGACTCGATGTGCGCGCACTATCGAGCGCCTTATCGAAATCGTTAGTATGATTTTTAATGTAGCGATGATTCAGCGCATTGTGTTCGGCGAGATACGCCAGCAAGCCATTGAATAAAAATGCATCGCCGCCCGGCTTGATCGGCAAATGCAAATCGGCCTGATCGCAGGTCGGTGTGCGACGCGGATCGATCACAATCAATTTTTTGCCGGGATTGTCCTTGCGTGCTTGCAACATACGTTGATGCAAGACCGGATGCGCCCACGCCGAATTCGATCCGACCAGCACAATTAAATCGGCCAGCTCAACATCTTCATAACACGCAGGCACCGCGTCTTCGCCGAACGCCCGCACTTGTGCTGCGACGGCCGACGACATACACAGACGCGAATTGGTATCGACATTCGCGCTGCCGACAAAACCCTTCCACAATTTATTCGCGACGTAATAATCCTCGGTCAGCAATTGCCCCGATAGATATAACGCCACCGATTGCGGGCCGTGTTCGCGAATAGTTTTTTGCAAACGCGCGGCGACTTGATCGAGCGCCTGCGACCACGATGCGCGCTCGCCATTGATATGCGGATACAGCAAACGACGCTGCGTGCCGAGTGTTTCATGCAGCGCCGAACCTTTAACGCACAAACGTCCAAAATTCGACGGATGATCCTTATCGCCGGCGACCGGCAGCACCGTGGCACCATCGCGCGCGACGCTGACACCGCAGCCGACGCCGCAATAAGGACAGGTTGTGCGAGTGAGAGACATCTACGCGGCAGATTCCATCGCAGTTGTTTGCGGCTGTTGCACATACACGGTATCGCCGTCGATGCGTACCGGCCACACGCGAACCGCGTATTCTTTTTTCTCGATGCAACGACCGTTCAGCAAACTGAAATGCTCTTTGTATAACGGCGATGCGACGACGAGATGATTTTGCACATCGCCGACAATACCGCGAGACAATACGTTCGCACCGCCGATCGGATCGAAATTATCGATAGCGAACACACGCTGCTCTTCTTGCGGCAGATAAAACAACGCCACCGATTGACCTTGCACCAGCGCACACACACCGCTGCCTGAAACCAGATCGTCGATCTTGCAGGCGCTATACCATTGGCTCATTTCCTAATCCTCAATTTGCTAATCAGACGCTGGCGATCAATTCGCGCTTTTCGTTCGTTGTGGCGGGACGAATCTGACCGCGCTCTTCAACAAAAACAATACTTTCGTCTTTCACGTCGGCGTTGACGAATTCGCGGAAGCGTTTCACTTTTTCCGCATCTTCAATCGTGGTTTTCCACTCGCACTGATACGCCGCGACAATGTGCGCCATCTGCGCTTCTAGATCGGCGCCAATGCCAAGACTGTCATCGATCACAACTTGCTTCAGATAATCGAGGCCACCTTCCAGATTTTCCATCCATACCGATGTGCGTTGCAGGCGATCGGCGGTGCGCACGTAAAACATCAGCACGCGGTCGATGTATTTGATCAATGTGTCGTCGTCGAGATCGGTTGCGAACAAGTCGGCATGGCGCGGACGCATGCCGCCGTTGCCGCACACATATAAATTCCAGCCTTTGTCGGTTGCGATAACGCCGATGTCTTTGCTTTGTGCTTCAGCGCATTCGCGCGTGCAGCCGCTGACGGCGAATTTTAATTTATGCGGCGAACGCAAACCCTTGTAACGATTTTCGATCGCAATCGCCATGCTGACCGAATCCTGCTGACCGTAACGGCACCACGTTGAACCGACGCATGATTTCACTGTGCGCACCGATTTGCCGTAGGCGTGACCGGTTTCGAAACCGGCATCGATTAATTCTTTCCAGATCACCGGCAATTCATTCAGACGTGCGCCAAACAAATCGATGCGCTGACCGCCGGTGATTTTCGTGTACAGATTGTATTTCTTCGCCACCTGACCGAGCACGATCAGTTTTTCCGGCGTAATTTCGCCGCCGGCAATACGCGGTACGATCGAATACGTACCATCCTTCTGCATGTTGGCGAGGAATGTATCGTTGGTGTCCTGCAATGGCACATGCGCTTTTTTCAGGATGTATTCGTTATCGACCGAAGCCAGAATCGAAGCGACCGCTGGTTTGCAGATTTCGCAACCGCGTCCGCTGCCGTGTTTTTTCAGCAAATCGTCGAAGGTTTTTATTTCGTTGACGCGCACCAGATGGAACAGCTCCTGCCGACTGTGCTTGAAGTGCTCGCAAATATGGTTGTTGACCGCAACGCCGCGCTTTTTCAATTCGTTGTCGACGACTGTTTTCAGCAGCGCCGAGCAACCACCGCAACCGGTGCTCGCTTTGGTTTCGGCTTTGATATCGCCGAGCGCGGTGATGCCTTCCTCGATCTTGCAGCAGATCGCGCCTTTGCTGACGTTATGGCATGAACAGATGATCGCTGTTTCAGGCAATGCATCCGGGCCGAGTGTCGGTGCTTCGCCGCCGCTCGGTGCAATCAATGCCAGCGGTTGTTTCGGCAATTCAATTTTGTTCAGCATGTATTGCAACAGCGTGTCGTAAATACCGTTGTCGCCAACCAGCACTGCGCCGAGCAGATATTTTCCATCCGCCGACACGACAAGCTTTTTATAAATGCCTTCCGCTTCGTCGATGACGCGATAACTCAGTGCGCCTTCGGTACGCGCATGGCTGTCGCCGATCGAGCCGACATCGACGCCGAGCAATTTCAATTTCGTGCTCATGTCGGCGCCTTGGAACACTTCGCTACCGCCGCACAACTGGCTCGCCGCGACTTTCGCCATCTGATAACCCGGCGCGACTAAACCGTATATGCGGCCGCCCCACAATGCGCATTCGCCGACCGCGTAAATGCTTTCGTCGGAGGTGCGGCAGTTGTAATCGATCACGATGCCGCCGCGCTCGCCGATTTTCAGATCCGCACTGCGCGCGAGTTTATCGTCGGGGCGCACACCGGCCGAAAACACGATCATGTCGGCCTCAAGAATTTCGCCGTCGGCAAAATGCATCGCGAGCGCATGATTTTCGCCGGTAATAATTTTCTGCGTATTTTTGCCGGTGTGAACAACCAAGCCGAGCGATTCGATTTTCTTGCGCAGAATCGCGCCGCCCTCCGGATCAACCTGCACGCCCATCAGTTGCGGCGCGAATTCGACGACATGCGTTTCCAAACCGAGATTGCGCAGCGCGTTCGCCGCTTCCAGACCGAGCAGACCGCCGCCGACCACCACGCCTTTTTTCGCGGTCGCAGCTGCGGCTTTGATCGAACCCAGATCGTCGATGGTGCGGTAGACGAAACACAGTTTGTGATCCGAGCCGGGTACCGGCGGCACGAACGGAAACGAGCCGGTCGCCAGCACGAGTTTGTCGTAGCTGAATTCGCGACCGCCGTCGGTTACGACTTTATGTGCCGCGCGATCGATCGATGCAACCGCATCGCCGAATACCGCATCGACGCCCGCCGTTTCGTAAAATTCGCGAGTGGTCAGCGCAAGTTCGTGCGGCTCTTTGCCGGCAAACACTTCGGATAAATGCACGCGGTCGTACGCGGGGCGCGGTTCGGCGCCGATCACCGTGATCGCATAATCGGAATTCTGGTTGATTAATTGCTCCACCAGATGGTGGCCAACCATGCCGTTGCCGACAACAACCAGTTTTTTCGCCTTATTGCCTTTAACGATGGGGGGGGTCGTCATTTTTTGCTCCGCTTATGCGCTGGCCAGAATCTGCTGCGTCGGCAATTCGCCGGCGAGCAGCAGCCGGCAGTCGTTGCTGCCGACGTGGATCTGGTTTTGGATCAAGTTGAAAAAGAGTTGGCTGTCGGCGATGTCGCCGAACAATAAAGCGCCGATCACTGCGTTGTTACGAATGATCAGCTTTTTATAGATACCGTGATCGCGATCCTGATATGTCAGCAATCGCGCGTCGCCGGCAACGTTCTGCTCGCCCATGACATGCACATCGATGCCGCTGACTTTCAGCATCGTCACATAGGGTTTTTCTTCGAAGCATTTGGCTTCGCCGCACAAATTCGCCGCCAGCACATCGACCTGCTGCCATATCGGTGCAACGAGGCCGACCGTTTCGCCATTCATTTCGCAGCATTCGCCAATGGCGAAAATTGCGCGGTCCGAGGTGCCAAGTTGTTTATCGACGACGATGCCGCGATTGACGGATAAACCTGCCTGCGTCGCGATATCGGTAACGGGTGTAATGCCGGTTGCCGCGACCACAAGTTCCGTCGCCAGCATGGTGCCGTCATCTAACACAACACCTGAGGCGCGCGCGCTGCCGGCAATCGCAACCGGACTGCGACCGGTGATCACGGTGACGCCGCGCTTCTCGATCGCTTTCTGTAAATAGGAAGCCGCGACGGCATCGAGCTGACG
>CAMLJR010000065.1 GCA_946480345.1 uncultured Spongiibacteraceae bacterium | reverse complement strand
CCGTCGACCGTTGGTATTACCAATTTGATGACGGACTACGGCAGCAATGTGCATCATGTCTCGATATTCGTTTTCTGGATGGTCGATCATTAGATAAATAATTTTTAATTAATACTTTCCGTAACTACAAACTAGGAGGTTTTGGTGAAAGGGATATCTGGATCGGTTGGATACAAAGGAAAAAACAATCGTAGTGACACCGAACTTATTCAGCAGTTGCTGAACAAGAATTTCAAGAGTGATCCTAACGCCTACGCGTTAAAAATCGATGGCTACTGCGGTCCAAAGACAATCGACTCCATCAGAAAATTCCAACGTCAGCGTTTGCAAATCATTCATCCTGATGGAAGAGTAGACCCCACAGGAAATACATTTAAAAAACTTTCATCCCCGCTGCCACATCAAGCCCAAGCGCCTGAGCATGTCACATTATTTCTCAGCCAGTTTTCGGAAATCGCAAAAACTATTTCCCGGAAGTGGGACGTGCCCGCATCAGTTTTACTGGCGCAAGCCGCGCATGAATCAGGTTGGGGAAAGCACGTTAAAGGAAATGCCTATTTTGGCATTAAAGGAAAATCCCCTCAGGGCAACTCTGTTACCTTCGCGACGACCGAAGTGGAAAACCAAAAAAAGATAGCTATAAAAGACACCTTCAGGGCCTATCAAAATTTTGAGGAAGCAGCGGACGACTATGGAAGATTTTTGAACCAAAACCCTCGCTATAAAATGTGCTTCAGCAATAAAAATTATCCTTATCAATTTGTAAACGAATTGGCTAAGGCAGGGTATGCAACGGATCCTGAGTACGCGAAAAAGGTATCGAATATCATTCGAAAATATGAGCTCACGAAATATGATCATTAACAAAAATCGCGCATGGATGTTATTGGCGGCAATCACGCTGACCGTTGTTTTTATGCTGGCGGTCGGCAAGCCTAGCGCCGACCAGTCTTCGCCTGTCGCTTCTCGTCAAAACGCTGCCATGGCGTCATCCAGTTTAAAAACGGTTCTTTTTAATAAAGTTCGAGCGGCTATACAAAAAAACCGACTAACAAAAATTCCAGACCGGTGTCTCGATTTGGAACTGGAGAGTCCCATGGAAAATGATTTTCTGGTTAGTATTCGGGAGATTCACAGCGCTGAATGTGGAGGCGACCCGGAAACTTCTCCACGATTGTTTAGTGTGAAAATCGACTCGCAGATGAAAAACATGTGGAGCGATGCAAAATCGGATGATGGCGAGATGCTCTCGATATCTCCTTGAGCACGGCAAAATGAACTGAGCAACTCCTTCTATCGATGGGCTGCACCAGCAGCCCTCATGCCCAAGCCGTTTACCCCACCCCACAATCACTATAAACCTAACAATAATATGCACTTATACCGGAGGAAGGCTATTATTCCCCGAGCTATAGCCAACTTCATTCCAGCGGATTCGCGCCGTGACCAGCACCACCGACAGAAACCTCCACAAAAACGACGTGGGCATCAGCAAAAACTACGTCAAATGGTTCCGCAACTCGGCGCCGTATATCAACGCGCATCGCGGTAAAACGTTTGTGCTGATGTTCGGCGGCGACGCGGTCGAGCATCCGAATTTTCCCAACATCATTCACGACATCGCGCTGCTGAACAGCCTCGGCGTGAAATTGGTATTGGTCCATGGCGCGCGCCCGCAGATCGAAAGCCGCTGCAAATTGCGCGGCATCACGCCGAAATTTCACAACGATTTGCGCATCACCGATGCCGACACGCTCGAATGCGTGAAAGACGCGGCCGGCAGTTTGCGTGCGCATATCGAAGCATTGTTAACCACCGGCCTGTCGAACTCGCCGATGTATGGCGCGCAGATTCGCGTGTGCTCGGGTAATTTCGTGATCGCGAAGCCGATGGGCATTCACGACGGCGTCGATTTCTGTAATACCGGCGAGGTGCGCCGCATCGATACCGATGCGATCGAACGGCTTTTGCAGGCGGGAGCGATCGTATTGCTTTCCGCAATCGGTTATTCGCCAACCGGCGAGGTTTTCAATCTGTCTTATGAAGATGTGGCGACACAGGCAGCCGTCGCATTGCGCGCGGATAAATTACTCGCATTCGACGATTCGGTACTGCTCGATGCGAATGGCGATTTGATTCGTTTCGCCGAATTGCGTCAGGTGAAACCGCTGCTCGGCACCTGCACCGATCCGCATCTGCTCGGCGTATTACAAGCGCTGGTGCAAAGCTGCGAGCACGGCGTCAAGCGCACACACCTGATCAACTACACCGACGATGGCGCCTTGTTGCAGGAATTATTCACACGCGACGGTACCGGCACGTTAATCACCGAAGATCAGTACGAGCAGATTCGTACGGCGCAGCTGCAGGATGTCGGCGGCATTCTCGCGATCATCGAACCGCTTGAAGCCGAAGGAAAGCTGGTGAAGCGTTCACGCGAATTGCTCGAACAGGAAATCAATCAGTTCACCGTGATCGATCGCGACGGCATGATCATCGCGTGTGCGGCGTTGTATCCGTATCCGGAAAATGACAGCGGCGAAATCGCCTGTGTCGCGACGCATGCGGATTATCGCGGCGCCGATCGCGGCGAACGATTGCTGGCAGCGCTCGAAACCAAAGCGGCGGCGCTGGGTCTGAAAAAAGTATTTATCCTGACTACGCGCACCGCGCATTGGTTTCAGGAACAGGGTTTTGTGCCGTCAGCACTCGACAAGCTGCCGCCACAAAAACAGGCGCTGTATAACTATCAGCGCAACTCGAAAGTGTTCGCCAAAGACATTTAAACGATTCATTTCAACGAAGGAGAAATGTCATGAGCAAAGGCATGGACCAGAAAAAGGAAACGAAAAAGAAATCCGACAAAAGCATTAAAGAAAAGCGTGCCGAGAAAAAAGCCAAGCAGGCGTCGAAAAACTCCTAAGCTTGATGGCACCGATTGCGCACGGCATTTGCCGTGCGCGGTTCTTTCCGGAGTATTTATTATGTCGACGACCATGTATCAACTGTCAGTCCCGACGTTCATTCATATGCTGACCAGCCTTTCGACACTGCTGCAAAAAGCTGCGACATACGCATCGGTGAAAAAAATCGATCCGGCAGTACTGGCTAACAGCCGCTTGTTCCCGGATATGCTGCCGCTGACCAAACAGGTGCAAATCGCCACCGACAGCGCGAAAGGTTGCGCCGCGAGACTAGCTGGGCAACAACCTCCCGCTTATGAAGATAACGAAACGACACTCGATGAACTGAGCGCGCGCGTGCAGAAAACCATCGATTATTTGAACACGTTCAATCCACTGCAAATCGACGGCTCCGAAAATCGGAATATCGATTTAAAAATCGGCTCCTACGAGTTGAAATTTACCGGGCAGCATTATCTGGAACGTTTCGCGCTGCCGAACTTTTATTTTCATGTCGTCACCGCCTACAACATTCTGCGCCATAACGGCGTGGACATCGGCAAGCAGGACTACTTAGGGAAAATTCAATAATCGCGATGGATGCGCCGCAATTCGATGTCATCGTAGAAGGACAAGTCTTACCGGGTTTCGAGCCGGCGGATGTAATTATCCAACTGCAACAACAGTTGAAACTGCCGGAGGTAAAAGCACGCCAGCTTATTGCAGCCAAAGCAATAGTGGTAAAACGTGGCGTCAGTAGCGATGTCGCGCAGGCGTATTGCACTCGCCTGCAAACCATTGGCGTCGCGGCACGGCTCGCGCCAGTAGCATCCGTTTCGGCCTCTCCAGCTGCCGCCACGACGGCAGATTATTTCGCAGCGCACACAGCACCGCTCGACAGCGCGCAGCTTTCGTCGTCATATCGTCGCGAATTGTATGTTGCCGCCCTTCACCTTAACGCAATAGGCGCCGGCTATATGCTCGCGACCTTTACCGTTATCGGTTTATTGTTGTTCTACCTTGTGCATTTTTCTTATCTGCTGACTGCACCGCCGATTCTGTTCAGCGTCACCGTATTTTTAATTCCATTATTAGCATTGTCATTGCTGGTCGTTTTAATGCTACGACCGCTATTGCCCATACCCCAGCAGAGCGAAGCAGCGATATCGATTGATCGAGAACACCAACCGCAGATAGTCGATTTTGCCGAAAGGATTACTACTGTCTTGGCGCTGCCTATGCCAGCGCAAATTGCAGTGAATACGCAAACACGTAACTCAGTCTCGCTGATGCCCGGATTAAAGAATTTTTGGAATTGCAATTATCAATTGACGCTGTCTCTGCCGCTGCTCGATAACGCAAGCCTGAAAGAATTTGGCGCGATAGTCGCGGGCGATTTGGCGCTGGGTGCGCGCTCCACAATGTTGCGTTATCGTTGGTTAAATGAATGGTGGCGTACGCGCCTGGACACCTGCGCGAAAGGTGCGGATTGGCTGCATCAACAATGCATCGTGTTAATTCAGCGTTGTGAAAATACCCGGTTCGCGTTCGCCCGCAAGCCGCTGTATTTTTTATCCGCGCAATCGGATGCGTCGCTACATAGCATCGCGAAACGGATCGACCGCCTAGATAATCGCTTATTGCGCGCGCGACAATACGAACAGGATCGTTACCGCGCGCTGATCGGTGGCAGCGGCATCATCGCTAACGCATTGTTGCTCGAAAGCAAAATCGATACTGCAATGGCGGATGCTTCCGCGCTGAATCAGCAACAACACGACACGGGCAAAGCCGTCGATGATTTCGCGGCGCTCGTTCAACATTATTTCGCCAGCCTGGACGATGATTTTGCGCGCCAACTAAAACAACAATGGAACGCCGCCACCACACCGCGCCGCCACGAGCCGGCGCTGCCGCGCGAGCGAATCGAGGAAAGCCTCTCGTTGCCGCAAACTAGTATTTTATCGAGCACCGCGCCTGCTTCGACGTTATTGCAATCGCGCTCTCAGCTCGCGCGACAAATTACCGAGCAGCATTATCGTGCGCTCGATTGGTCGATTGTCCCCGGCGAATTGCTTGCGGTTGACGAGCTCACTTACGCAGCCACGCAAGATATTTTGTTGCGCCAACAGGCGCAGATCTATTTCAACAATTGGTTTAAACCGTTTCGGTTTTGGAGTCTCGCGGATTATCGATTGATCCATGACATGCCAATGCAAGATGCCGCACAACAATTAAACGTTTGCATCAGCGAAATTCGCCGCTTGACGCCAGACCGGGCGAAATTACTTGCCGAATATCAGCGCTTGATAAATCAGGTCCAGGAAATTTTGCTCGGCCAGCATGTGTTGGCGGTCGGCAAAAAATTTGCGTTTCGCACCATCGCCTACGACGGCACAACGCTGCAACCTATCCTCGAAGAAAAGCAGGAATTATTGAACAAAGTTGTCGAGCAATTATCGCAACAGGAAGCCGTGATGGGAGGCCGCATCACGCTTGGCCTTCGACTTTGCGGACAGGCGGAGCGCGATGTAGAGCTGCTCCACGATGCGCTGCGTATGTTGCGCGAGTGCGGTGCGCGGCTCGACAAAATTTCGCTGGATGCGTATCAGCTTGAGCAACTGCTTCACCGTCATCATCGACAACGCGAAGCCAACTACAGCGCGGCGATTACGCGGCTCGAGCAAAAAATCGAAGATACGCTGATGCTGTTAATGACGCGCCTCAGCAGCATTGCCAATCCGCTCGATCCGGAGCATCGCCCGCTGAAATACCATCTCGATACAGCACTTAATAAAACCGGTAACAATGAAAAACTTGAAACGCTACGCAAAGCGCGCTGCGCACTCGATACGTTATATGCGCTGAACGAGCGACTGTCGACGATCGCTGCCGATTACGGAACGATTGCGGAAGAGGCTTATCGGATTGATTCGATCAAATTAATCAATACAACCATTGATTAATTAATAGATGGAAGTGCGCAGCGATGTATGCGAATCCGTTACTTGGGTAATTCGGGATAGCGCTGATGGTCGGAAGCATTTGCCGCATCTTTGCACTCACCACGAATTACGCGGCCCTTGCGCTCCTCGTATTGTTCGAGTACCAGATAACCATCGCGGCAATAATTATTTTGCGCAAGCATGGCTTCCAGATTACGCCGTAACGCCTGGGCGGATCGTACCGACGAAACTTTTGGGCGGCGTGCATCGCCGCGCCGCGCCGCGAGCTCGTTCATTTCTTCTATCTCTTCATCAAGCATCTGACGCCGCTCGGTATACACAAACAACTTGGTGGCATCAGGAAGAATTTCAGTGGTGAAGCTGGCGCCAGGTGCGATATCGCGAGGGCTCGGCGTGTGCCCGCAAGCAAGCAACAGCGCTGACATACAAACAGAAACCAGCGCCGGCGAAAATTTGAGGAATCCTGCGCGATAGACGGCAGGGATTTCAGAATTAATTTTTAACGACATTTTTATTCGCTACCAAATGAAATGCGGCATCGATTGTGTCACGCACACGCAGACCGCCACCCAATACGCTATACGGCGAAAGACCTAACGCTGCCTGCGAAATCGTTAGTCCACCCTCGGCAATCAGCGTGTTTCCATTCTCGCTAACACGGACGGGAATCGAAATGGATCGGGTGAACTCACGCAGTTTCACTTCGACGAGCAACTGCAAAGCAGGCCACTGCCCACTTACAGCAACGGTACGCAATTCAATACGGGGAAATTGTTCGGCGGCGAGCAGTTTCGGTCCCAGCATATTCTGGCGAGTGCCAGCGATTGCCTCGGGCGGAAGCGTGCCCGGAAAATCGGCGCCCGCCATTGCTCTCTCCTCCGCTCTATCGACCTGCAGCCCATGCGCGGGAATGCTCAACTCCACATCGGACTGAAGCGGATTTTTTTCGCGATAGATAGTGCCGGCAATTTCGGTAGCGGTAATGACATGATTGTGACCGAAGCGCGCGAGCGGGCCGTCGCGATACACCTTCAATGTAATAGCCGATTGTCGTGGATCGATCGTATATAGCGTCGCTTGAGCGTGCTTATCCGACGCTGCGCCCGCTGCAGTTCTATTCGTTTCCGGCTGTTGCGTGTGACACCCAACCAGCAAACTGAGTACACAACCTGCGATTAGCAGATACGTACACCGCTTGTTCTTATTGCTTGGCACGAAATGCTCCCACCGTTGTTCACTACGACAGCCAATGCGTACACTATCAATCTTCTTTTAACGCATTATGGCTCTTCAATGCAGTCGTTCACTATTCCCGACGCGGAAGTGGAAATAAACGCAATTCGCGCACAAGGTGCCGGCGGGCAGAACGTCAATAAAGTATCGAACGCCGTGCATCTGCGTTTCAATATTTCTGCGTCGTCGTTACCGGAAGCGATCAAGCAAAAGCTGCTGACGATGCGTCATCAATATATCGGCAAGGACGGCATCGTCGTTATTAAAGCGCAGCGTTTTCGCAGCCTCGAACAGAACCGCGCCGATGCGATCGATAGATTACAACGGCTGGTTCAGCGTGCGGCGATCGTGCAAAAGGCACGCACCCCGACGAAACCGACGTTCAGTTCGCGGCAACGGCGCGTCGATACCAAAACGCAACGCGGCAAAGTAAAAGCTTTGCGCCGCACACCATTGGATTAATGGTATTTACCGCAATGCCAGCACCTGCCGGACGCATTCGGAAATTCCCAGCGCCGCCTGGCCAATACTTTCCGCCAACATATACGCGGGCGTCGTTACCAGTTTATTGCGCCGATCGATCACTGCTTTATCGACAGGGCAACTCACATGCTTGCCGCCCATCGCGGTGATCGCCGCGGCAGTTTCGACATCGTTACCGATCGTGCATTCGACGCCCGGCCCAAAAATTTTCGCGGCCATGGTCGGCGCAATACAAATCAATCCTATTGGCTTGCCGGCCCCATGCATCGCTTGAGCGAATTTCAAAAAATCCGGCTGAACTGTCATCGCGCTGCCATCCACGGCAAAGCTGCAGAGATTTTTCGCCGCACCGAAACCACCGGGCACAATCATCGCGTCGTAATCGTCGACGCGAGCTTGGGAAATATCCATGATTTTTCCGCGTGCAATCCGCGCGGCTTCAACCAATACGTTGCGCGTCTCGCCAGTAGCTTCTTCACCTGCGGCGTGATTAATGACGTGACGCTGCGGAATGTTCGGCGCGAGGCACTGATACGTCGCACCTTGTTGATCTAGCGCAAGCAATGTCAGAACCGCCTCGTGAATTTCCGAACCGTCATAAACGCCACAACCCGCTAACACCACTGCTACTTTCGTCATGATCTCGACCTCATTTAATTCGCACGAATCGATAAAATGGCAGACGATTGGCTTGCCCAATCGCGTCTATAGCCCAAGTTTAACGCCGATATCGCTATGCTTGTCAGCCAGAAGCAAGGTGTTATGATGACCTCAATATTGTGAATTGCCCGCCGCTTGCAATCGCAACCGCTCATCCCCATCTGCTTATTCAGTCAGCAAATTATTTGGAGAACACTCATGAGTGACAAGATCGTTCACGTTACCGATGCCAGTTTCGATGAAGAAGTATTGAATTCAAATGTGCCTGTGTTGGTGGACTTCTGGGCGGCATGGTGCGGTCCATGCAAAATGATTGCGCCCATTCTCGATGATGTTGCGGGTACTTATGAAGGCAAGGTCAAAGTCTGCAAAGTCGATGTCGACGCGAACAGCGATACGCCGGCAAAATTCGGTGTGCGCGGTATTCCGACATTGATTCTGTTCAAGAACGGCAATGCCGAAGCGACCAAAGTAGGCGCGCTGTCGAAAACTCAACTGACTGCTTTTATCGACGCCGCACTGTAATATTTTGCGGCGCGGTTCACGTCCCGCGCCGCTGCCTTGCACAAGCGAATTTTCGGTGATACAGTTCAGACCATTCCCGACTCGCACAGCTATAAGAACCAATCCGGTTTCGTATTTCCATTAAGCATCTAAACATCCAGCGTACATCTTGCATGCGCCCCGCATGCGTCCTTTTTCTATCCATCAACTCTCGTCTTCTTTACAACCTATGAATCTTACCGATCTCAAAACAAAACCGACTACCGATCTATTGGCAATCGCCGAAAGCATGGGCCTCGAAAACATGGCCCGCTCGCGCAAACAAGACATCATCTTTGCAATCCTGAAACGTCACGCCAAAAGCGGCGAAGACATTTCGGGCGACGGTGTCCTCGAAATTCTGCAGGACGGCTTTGGCTTTTTGCGATCGGCCGACTGCTCTTATCTGGCCGGCCCTGATGACATTTATGTGTCGCCGAGCCAGATTCGCCGCTTCAACCTGCGTACCGGCGATACGATTTCCGGCAAGATTCGGCCACCGAAAGAAGGCGAACGTTATTTCGCTCTGCTCAAAGTCAATGACATCAATTTCACCAAGCCGGAAAATTCGCGCAACAAGGTCTTGTTCGAAAACCTGACGCCGCTGTTCGCGAATCAGCGTCTCTTATTGCAGGCCGGTAACGGTGCCACCGAAGATTTAACCGGTCGCGTGATCGATCTCGTCGCCCCGATCGGCAAAGGCCAACGCGGCCTGATCGTTGCACCGCCGAAAGCCGGTAAAACCATCATGCTGCAGCACATCGCGAGCAGCATTCTGCGCAACAATCCCGAGTGCTACATGATCGTTCTGCTGATCGATGAACGCCCGGAAGAAGTCACCGAAATGCAGCGCTCGGTGGGCGTGCGCGGTGCCGAAGTGGTGGCATCGACCTTCGACGAACCGCCGGCACGACATGTCCAAGTCGCCGAAATGGTGATCGAAAAAGCCAAGCGCCTGGTTGAACACAAACGCGATGTCGTGATTCTGCTCGATTCGATCACGCGTCTTGCCCGCGCCTACAACACAATTATTCCTTCATCCGGCAAAGTACTGACCGGCGGTGTCGATGCGCATGCGCTCGAACGTCCGAAACGCTTCTTCGGCGCCGCACGTAATGTCGAGGAAGGCGGCAGCCTGACCATTATCGCTACAGCGCTGATCGATACCGGCTCGAAAATGGATGAAGTGATCTACGAAGAATTCAAAGGCACCGGCAACATGGAGTTGCACCTCGATCGCAAAGTCGCAGAAAAACGCGTATTCCCGTCAATCAATATCCGCCGTTCGGGCACCCGCCGCGAAGAGCTGATCACCGGCGAAGAAGAATTATCGCGGATGTGGATTCTGCGTAAATTGCTGCATGGCATGGAAGATCTGCCGGCAATCGAATTCCTGATCGACAAGCTGAAAGACACGAAAACCAACGAAGAATTTTTCGATACGATGAAGCGCAGATAGCGCGCGCATCGAATTGAAAACTGATTTACCAAGGCGATGCAAATCGCCTTTTTTGTTTATGGCGAAAATGGGTGACGCGGCATGAAATACCGGGACCTCAGAGAGTTCATTGCCGAACTCGAAAAGCGCGGCGAATTGAAACGCATCGTCGTGCCGGTCGATCCCAAACTTGAAATGACTGAAATCAGCGATCGCGTGCTGCGTTCAGGAGGCCCAGCACTGCTGTTCGAAAATCCGAAAGGTTTCAGCACGCCGGTGCTGACGAATTTATTCGGTACCGAACATCGCGTCGCGCTCGGCATGGGCCAGCAGAATGTCGCGGCGCTGCGCGAAGTTGGCGAATTGCTCGCCTATTTGCGCCAACCTGAACCGCCAAAGAGCTTGCGCGATGCGTGGGATAAAGCGCCGATCTTGAAACAGGTGCTGAACATGGCGCCGAAGCAGGTCAACAACGCGCCGTGTCAGGTGCATGTGCAAAGTGGCGACGCAGTCGATTTATTCAAACTGCCAATTCAAACCTGCTGGCCCGACGATATCGCGCCGCTGATCACATGGCCGCTGGTAATCACGCGCGGTCCGCATAAGGAACGGCAGAACCTAGGCATCTACCGGCTGCAATTAATCGGCAAAAATAAATTGATCATGCGCTGGCTTAGCCACCGCGGTGGCGCGCTCGATTTTCACGAATTCAAACAGCAATTTCCCGGCGAGAAATTTCCGATCGCAGTCGCGCTCGGCGCCGATCCGGCAACGATTTTAGGCGCAGTGACACCGGTGCCGGATTCGCTCAGCGAATACGCATTTGCCGGATTATTGCGCGGCGGCAAAACCGAAGTCGTGAAATGCTTGAGTTGCGATTTACAAGTCCCCGCCTCTGCCGAATTCATTCTCGAAGGATACATCGATCCGAACGAAATGGCCGATGAAGGCCCGTACGGCGATCACACCGGTTACTACAACGAAGTCGAGAAATTCCCGGTGCTCACCGTCACGCATATCACCCATCGCGAAGATCCGATTTATCACAGCACTTATACCGGTCGGCCGCCCGATGAGCCGGCAATCCTCGGCGCTGCATTGAACGAAGTGTTCGTGCCGATTCTGCAAAAACAATTTCCGGAAATTATCGATTTTTATTTGCCGCCCGAAGGTTGTTCGTACCGAATGGCCGTCGTGACGATGAAAAAACAATATCCAGGACATGCGAAGCGCGTGATGTTCGGCGTGTGGTCGTTCCTGCGTCAGTTCATGTACACGAAATTTGTTATCGTCACCGACGATGATGTGAATGCGCGCGACTGGAAAGACGTGATCTGGGCAATGACGACACGCATGGACCCGGCACGCGATACATTGATCATCGAAAACACACCGATCGATTATCTGGATTTCGCATCGCCGGTTTCCGGCCTCGGTGGAAAAATCGGTTTCGATGCGACAAATAAATGGCCCGGCGAAACCAGTCGCGAATGGGGCCGTCCAATTAAGCGCGACCCCGCAATAGTGCAACGAATCGATGAGTTGTGGGCCGAGCTGGGTTTAGATTGAGAGAAGAAATGAATTCACTGGGTACACGGACGTGATACAGCTACCGCCGTTGAGTTTATACGTGCATATTCCGTGGTGCGTGCGCAAATGCCCGTACTGCGATTTCAATTCGCATGCGCAAAGCAGCGAAAAAAATAGCGAGATACCCGAGCGCGAATATCTCGCTGCACTAATTGCCGATCTCGATATCGATCGCACCGCCGTTAAACAACGTGAATTGCAGTCGATATTTTTCGGCGGCGGCACGCCTAGTTTGATGTCGCCGCATATCATCGGCGAATTGCTTGAGGCGG
The DNA here is from genome assembly GCA_946480345.1 of uncultured Spongiibacteraceae bacterium. The sequence continues at coordinate 3,197 of CAMLJR010000065.1, read as the reverse complement.
TCGCTGCGCGTTTTACGTTATCGCCAACCATTGAAATTACGCTCGAAGCCAATCCCGGTACGACCGAGCAACAGCGCTTCGCCGATTTTCGCGCGGCGGGCGTCAATCGTTTATCGATCGGCGTGCAAAGTTTTAATCCGCGTCATCTGCAAACACTCGGTCGTATTCACGATAGCGATCAAGCATTACGTGCGGTTGCGCAGGCGCGCAATGCCGGTTTCGACAATATCAATCTCGATCTGATGCATGGCCTGCCGGCGCAAAGCATCGAAGATGCAATGGCGGATTTGCAGCAGGCAGTCGCGCTCGAAACCGAGCATCTGTCGTGGTATCAATTGACGATCGAGCCGAACACCGAGTTTTATAAACGTCCACCGCAGTTGCCCGAGGACGACACGCTTGCCGCGATTCAGGAAAGCGGTTTCGAATTATTGGCGGGCGCCGGTTTCGAGCATTACGAAGTTTCCGCGTTTTGCCGACACGGCCGCGCGTCGCTGCACAATCTGAACTATTGGCAATTTGGCGATTACATCGGCATCGGCGCCGGCGCTCATGGCAAATTGACGCGGCGCGACGGCGCAACCTCACCCCTTTCAATCGAACGCACGCACAAAACGCGATTGCCGAAAGATTATTTAGCGAGCGCCGGACGCTGCGATCGCAACAACGAACGCATCGGCACCGCCGCACTGCCGTTCGAGTTCATGATGAATGCGCTGCGTCTACATCGCGGTTTCGCGCGCGAGCTGTTCAGTGCGCGCACGGGCTTGCCATGGTCGGTCGTCGCTTCAAAAATCGATGCGCTGATTGCTCGCGGCTTGCTGATCGACGATGCCGAATGCATCGTGCCGACGCCGCTCGGCCAACGCTTTCTGAACGATGTGCTCGGCGAGTTTCTCGACTGAGGGTAGCGACTCAGCTATTGAAGTGCTGCATCCAACCGCTGAATTCCGAAAGGCCGCAGCTCTTTCCGAAAAACCCGAAAAACCGCTGTGGTATCCTAGCCACCCCCTGAAAATCGCTGTTCCCGAGGTGCGCCATGCCTGACTACCGTTCGAAAACTTCCACCGCCGGCCGCAATATGGCGGGCGCGCGCGCGTTGTGGCGAGCCACCGGAATGAAGGATGGCGATTTCGGCAAACCGATCATCGCGGTAGCGAATTCATTCACCCAGTTCGTACCCGGCCATGTGCATCTGAAAGATCTCGGCCAACTGGTCTGCCGCGAAATCGAAAAAGCCGGTGCCATCGCGAAAGAGTTCAACACCATCGCTGTCGACGATGGCATCGCGATGGGACACGACGGCATGCTGTATTCGCTGCCGTCGCGCGACATCATCGCCGACTCGGTTGAATACATGGTCAACGCACATTGCGCCGACGCCATCGTCTGTATTTCCAACTGCGACAAAATCACCCCCGGCATGTTGATGGCGGCAATGCGTTTGAACGTGCCGGTCGTGTTCGTATCCGGCGGCCCTATGGAAGCCGGCAAAACCAAGCTGTCCGAACATAAACTCGATCTTGTCGATGCGATCGTGATCGGCACCGATAAGAACGCCACCGACGAGCAAGTCGCCGAATACGAACGTTCGGCGTGTCCGACCTGCGGCTCATGCTCGGGTATGTTCACCGAGAATTCGATGAATTGTTTGACCGAGGCGCTCGGCCTGAGCCTGCCCGGCAACGGCACCGTGCTCGCGACGCACGCCGACCGGGAACAGTTGTTCAAACGCGCCGGCCAATTGATCGTCGACATCACACGCCGCTATTACGAACAGAACGACAGCTCGGTGCTGCCGCGTTCCGTCGCCAGTTTCAAGGCGTTCGAAAACGCGATGAGCCTCGATATCGCGATGGGCGGTTCGACCAATACGATTCTGCATTTGCTCGCTGCGGCGCAGGAAGGCGGTATCGATTTCACGATGAAAGACATAGACCGGCTGTCGTTGCGCGTGCCGCAGTTGTGCAAGGTCGCACCGAACACACCGAAATATCACATCGAAGATGTACATCGCGCCGGCGGCGTGATGGGCATCCTCGGCGAACTCGACCGCGCCGGTTTACTGCATAGCGAAGTGCCGACCATTCACAGCCCGACGATAAAAGCCGCGCTGCAACAATGGGACATCAAGCAGACCAGCGATCCGGCGGTATTCGAATTCTTTAAAGCCGGCCCGGCCGGCATTCCGACGCAGCAGGCATTTTCGCAGGCGACGCGCTGGCCTTCGCTCGACGACGACCGCGAGCAGGGTTGTATTCGCGCGCTCGGCCACGCCTACAGCAGCGAAGGCGGTCTCGCGGTCCTGCACGGCAACATCGCTGTCGATGGTTGCGTGGTGAAAACCTCGGGCGTCGACGACAGCATTCTCGTGTTCGAAGGCAAAGCACATGTTTGCGAAAGCCAGGACGAAGCGGTCGAAAATATCCTGAACGGCAAAGTGCTGGCGGGCGACGTCGTGGTGATTCGCTACGAAGGTCCGAAAGGCGGTCCCGGCATGCAGGAAATGTTGTATCCGACCAGCTATCTGAAATCGCAGGGCCTCGGCAAGGCGTGCGCATTGCTGACCGACGGTCGTTTCTCCGGCGGCACCTCGGGTTTGTCGATCGGTCACGCGTCACCGGAAGCGGCATCGGGCGGCGCAATCGGTTTGATTCGTGACGGCGATACGATCCGCATCGATATTCCGCAACGCACAATCAATGTGTTGTTGAGCGATGACGAGCTGGCGAAACGGCGTGTGGAACAAGATGCGAAAGGCTGGCAGCCCGCGCACCCACGACCGCGCAAAGTCTCGGCGGCGCTGAAGGCTTACGCAAAAATGGCGACGAGCGCCGACAAAGGTGCGGTACGCGATATCAGCCAGCTCGATTGAGCGCTGCCGCCCTAATAGCAAGCAATAAAGGCAATAACAACTAAGGCAAGGGTGACGATGAAACTTTCGCGGTTGTTTCGGCTGCCGCCGCAATTGCATATACCGATTGCGATGCGGCTCGCCGGTTCGATCATCATCATCGTCGTCATCGGCCTCGGCACACTCGCCCTCGTCATTTCCGGAAATCAGCAGCGGCTTATTCGGTCGCATATCGAAGAATTCGGCCAGTTGATCACGTATCAACTGGCGTTGACCGTGACGGAGCCGGTGTTCACCGGCCAGTATTACGAGCTGGCTGCGATTGCCAAACGCTATGTCGATA
>CAMLJR010000064.1 GCA_946480345.1 uncultured Spongiibacteraceae bacterium | reverse complement strand
ATTTACTGGGGTTTGTGGTCTTTGCTGGACGGTACTGGAAGGGTAGGTGGTGCCCCCGGCAGGAGTTGAACCTGCGACCCTTCGCTTAGGAGGCGAATGCTCTATCCACTGAGCTACGGGGGCAACGCGGCGCGTATTGTAGCGGAAGCCTCTACGCGTTTGGGCGTGGTTGCTCGTTGCCGGGTATGACTCAGGCGTTGCTGATCGTGCGTCCGCTGGTTCCGCGCTGTGCCAGGCCCTTGGCATCGTAAACGCTGCCGCTCTGCTGATGCTGACCGCGCAGGACGTCGAGCATGTGCTCGACGACGCTGCGCGTACGTCTGCAGATTTGTTCGTTGATGTGATTTTCGGTTTGGCATTCGCGCCAAATCTCGGCGGCGTTCTGCCATTGCGTTGCGATTGCCGGTGCTTCACGGTGAAGAAGCTGTAGTGCTGCGGCGTCATCACCCATGCCTTGCTGTTCGAACCATTGCCGACGCAGCATTGCATGCTGTTCAAGTTGAGCGATGAGTTTTTGCTTCGGCTGGATGAGCGCCTCGAACGCGGCGTAGTCGCGTAGTTCGAGGGCTTCACGCTCCTGACGCATCAGTTGGAGCAGTAGGGTGCTGATGTCCATATCTTGTTGCAGCGACTGCTGCAGCAGGGACCAATCGCGGGTTGATTTCATCGTGCGGCCTCGGTGCTTGCGCACCCGCCGCAATAATCAACGGGGCGCTATTTAAACAGTTCGTCAAAACCTAACAGTTTGTCGGCGACTACTAGGTCATCGACGCTGTATTCGCCACTGGCCAGTGCGGCTTTAATTTCGGCCACTTTCTTTTCGTTGACGTCGGGCAGCTTCTGGAGCTTTTGCTCCATGGCTTTCATTCCCTGCGCCTGACTGCTCAGGTTCACGCTATCCGCGGAGGCCTTGGCCAATGCGGTAGGCGCGGGCGGTTGTTGCGCCGCTCGATCGGTGTTCGTTGCGCTTTCCTTGCTGGTATTGCGCAAGGTGGTTTGATCCGCAGCAGGCGGTGTCCCTAACCCCTTGATATCGATAGCCATTGCTAAAGCCCTTTATTGCTTGTTTGCCGAATGATGGAACTCCATCATCTTTATCGGCCACTTTAGCATCAACTTTAGAAAATCTTTGGGCCTCGGCTGCGCAGTTGCGTTCAAATGAAATCGATTTACGCGGGGCGCGCTCACATTGGCACTACGGCCTGCCCCGGCGCGACAACACGCGCGTCGATCACCCGCGAGGACGCTCGATTTTTGATGCGAATCTGCTCGCCGCGCCGGCCGTCGGTCATCGCGATGCCGGGCATTTTGACGGTCATGGCACTGGATTCAGCGCTGATGATGACCGAGTCGCCGCGCTTGACCAGCAGCGGTGCGTCGAGTTGTTGCGCGGTCAGCGGTCGGCCCTGGCCGATGCCGCGTTTGACCGCCATGCCGATTGCCTCTTGAGGATCGGTCAGATATTGGCCGAGTAATTGGCTTACGTCGGCTTCCACGAGTTGAACGTCGTTGCCGCCGATCGTCGATCCGACAGCCAATGGCCGGGTGGCGGCAACAACTTGCCGGTAGATAATCACATCGACCGGTATATACAGCGACCAGCCATCGACGCAGTTGACGAGCACATTCACGCGCGAGGGTGCCTCGTTCTGATCGCGCGTGCTGAGCGCCAAAGGCTGCGAGCAATTCGATTGTCCGATGCGCGCATCGAGAGATGGCAGCTGATATTCGATCCGCGTGCCGTCACCGAGACGCTCGGCGATTTTGCGCGAATAGCCCGCCATAAACTTGTCGGCGGCGATGCGCAGCTCGTTGTTGTCGGCCTGCGCGGGCAGCGCTGCGAGGAGTGCCATCGAGACACCCCAACTGAGTAAAAAGTTACGAACCATCATGATCTTGGCCTATGCTCTAGGGGCGCGCGCTAAACAGATTCCTGATTGCGCCGATAACTGTTCCAATTCCCCCGGAAGAATTTTGACGCTAATGCGCCAATGGCAAGGTTTGAGCAATATCCATGCCGGGGAAATCAATGCACTGCCGCAGGCGGGGAGAGCGATATGGCCGGGGTGTTAGACACCGTCAACAAACGCACGCAGCTGGTCGGGCAAAACCGACTGGAGCTGTTGCTATTCAAGCTGGACGGCCCACAGATATATGGCATCAACGTATTCAAGGTGCGCGAGGTACTGCCCTGTCCGTCGCTGACGTCGCTGCCGAAAAGCAGTGCGGTGGTGCGCGGCATCGCGCATATCCGCGGCGGCACGATCTCGGTGATGGATCTCGGGCTGGCCATCGGCAAGCGCAGTCTGCACGACATTAAAAACAGCTTCGTGATCATCACCGAGTACAACACCGCGACGCAGGGCTTCCTGGTCAAATCGGTCGAACGCATCGTCAACATGAACTGGGAAGCAATCCACCCGCCACCCAAGGGCGCGGGTCGCGACAACTATTTGACCGCTGTGACCGAAGTCGACGGCAAACTGGTCGAGATCATCGATGTCGAGAAGGTGCTCGCCGAAATCGCGCCGCCGGTCGAACATATCTCGGAAGGTGTGATCGACGAGGAAGTCACCCGCGCGGCGTTATCGAAACACGTGTTGATCGTCGACGATTCGGCGATTGCGCGTAAGCAGATCAAGCGCTGCGTCGAATCGGTCGGCGCCGAAACCACGGTGCTGAACGATGGTCGCCAAGCGCTCGATTATTTGAAGTCGCTGGCCGATAGCGGGGAAAAGGTCAGCGACCGCATCATGATGATGATCTCCGATATCGAAATGCCGGAGATGGACGGCTACACGTTGACGGCCGAAGTGCGCGCCGATCCACGGCTGTCCGATCTGTTTGTGATGCTGCACACCTCGCTGAGCGGTGTGTTCAATCAGGCAATGGTGAAGAAGGTCGGTGCTAATGAGTTTCTCGCCAAATTCAACCCGGATATGCTCGCATCGCTGGTGGCGGCGCGGGTTCGCGCGGTCGATGACAAGCACGATGCATAAGCTGGCAGTTCAGGAATAACAATAATGCGCGACGCCACGTCGCGCAGTGGGATCGGATTTGCCTGACGGTTTGCGCAATAAGCAGGGTGTGAATGAAATCTAAAGTCATTACAGGAGTGCAGCGTTTCAGCGGTCAGCCGACGCGCGAGCATTACGAAGAATTCCGCATATTTCTCGAAAAGGCGTGCGGTATCGTGCTGGGCGACAACAAGCAGTACCTCGTCACCAGCCGTCTCGCCACGCTGCTCGCCGAATACCAGATCGACAATCTGCGCGAACTGATTCGTCGCATGCAGCAACTCTCGCAACGTGGCCTGCGCGAAGCGGTCATCGATGCGATGACCACGAACGAAACGTTATGGTTTCGCGACGTCCATCCATTCAACATCCTGCGCGACAAGCTGTTGCCCGAGTTGCAGCGCAATTCCACGCCCATACGCATCTGGTCCGCCGCTTGTTCGTCGGGTCAGGAACCGTATTCGATCAGCATCACGGTTGAAGAATATAAGGCCGCGCAAATGGGAGTGCTGCGGCAACCAGTGGAAATCGTCGCGACCGACCTTTCGCGCTCGATGCTGGAGGCGTGCAAGAACGCCGAATACGATCAGCTTTCGTTGGGGCGGGGATTGGCCAAGGAGCGTCTGCGCCGGTTCTTCGATCCGGTGACCGAGGAGCGTTGGAAGCTGAAGAAGGAAGTGACGCAGCGTGTGCGTTTTCAAACGCTGAATCTGCTCGACAGCTATCTCTCGCTCGGCAAGTTCGACATCGTGTTCTGTCGCAACGTGTTGATTTATTTCTCCGGCGAGCGCAAGGCCGACATCCTGCGCCGCATTCACGCGACGTTGCGCCCCGGTGGTTATCTGATTCTCGGCGCCTCGGAAGGATTGAGCGACGTCGGTCACATGTACCAGATGGTTCAGTGCAGCCCCGGCATTATCTATAAAGCTATTTGACCGCTTGCCGGTCATCTCCCGGAAGCGGCAACCCATTGCCGCTTGCCGCTTGTCATACCTCTCTCATACCTCGTTAAACCTAATAAAAACAATCACTTGAGATTTTGGTACAGCCGTTGCTTTTATCCCTGCACAACGCGGCAAGCCGCAGGAGAGCAAGCGATGGCAATCGGGTTCAAATCAGCACTGGGCATTCACGAGCAAGCACTGTATCTGCGCGAACAGCGTTCGACAGTGCTGGGCAACAACCTCGCGAACGTCGATACGCCGAACTTCAAAGCGCGCGACGTCGATTTCTCCCGTCTGCTCGATCAGGCCAAACAGCAATCGCAAACCTCAACCCAATCGTTGCGTCGCACCGACGCCCGGCATCTGGGTTTCGGCGGCGCGAATAGCGGCGAAGACCTGCTGTACACCGTGCCGAGCCAGCCCTCCATCGACGGCAACACCGTTGAAGAACACCGCGAAATGGCGCGTTATGCGAAGAACACGATGGATTTCGAAGCCAGCTTTTATTTCCTGAACTCCAAATTCAAAGGCCTGCAAACCGCCATTGCCGGCCAGTAACGCACGTCGGCCAGTAAAGAAAGCCGGCCAATAACGAAACGTGAATAGAACAGTTAAAGGGTAAGCGCCATGTCATACGCCAGTCTCTTCGATATCGCCGGTTCGGGTATGAACGCTCAGAGCGTGCGGTTGAACACCGTCGCCAGCAACCTCGCCAATGCGCAATCGGCGGCGAGTAGCGTCGATCAGGTGTATCGGGCTCGCCGGCCGGTGTTTGCCGCCATCCAGCAAAGCGCGATCAACGAAATGGCGGGCTGGGACATCAACTCGAAAGGCGAGCAGCAAGGCGCAGGGGTTGAGGTGCTCGGCGTGGTCGAGAGCGAAGCGCCGCTCGACAAGCGTTATGAGCCGGGCCATCCGCTCGCCGATAAAGACGGTTATGTGATGTATCCGAACGTGAACGTGGTCGAGGAAATGACCGACATGATCTCCGCGTCGCGTTCGTTCCAGATCAACGTGGAAATGCTGCAGTCAGCGAAAACCATGGCGCAGCGTCTGCTCGCGCTTGGTCAGTAAGCCGATAGCATCGAGAAAGACGCTCGGAATAATTAAGGCCCCGGGAATAATTAAGGAATTGATGAAATGACCACAGTCAGCAATCCGGCCCCAACATCGAACAGCATCATCGATGCGCTGAACAAGAAAAACGATGCCGCGAAGACGCCTGCCACCAGCGGCGAGCCGGAGCTCGGTCAGGACGCGTTTCTCAAGCTGCTGATTACGCAGCTGAAAAACCAGAGCCCGCTGAACCCGCAGGACAACACCGCGTTCGTCGCGCAACTCGCGCAATTCAGCTCGTTGCAGGGCATTCAGAACCTGAACAGCACCGTCACCGATTTGTCGAGCAGCCTGCAATCGAGTCAGGCGCTACAGGCATCGGCGCTGGTCGGGCGCACGGTCGAAGTCGAAACCGACAAAGCCTATCTCGCCACCAACGGCATTGTGCGAGGCACGGTATTGCTCGAAAACAGTACGCCGGCGCTGAAGATGAATGTCTACAACGCCAAGAATCAACTGGTGATGAGCAAGGATCTCGGCAGTCAGGAAGCAGGCGACATTCCGTTCGCATGGGATGGCGCCGCCGCCGACGGCACCAAATTGCCGGCGGGTGTGTATCGCTTCGAAGTGCAGGCGAGCGAAAACGGCAAGCCGGTGGGCGTGAAAACGACCCTCGGCAACAACGTCAACAGCGTCACTGTCGGCGCGAATCACACCACCACGTTGAACGTCGACGTGGTCGGACCGATTCCGCTGAGCGATGTGAGAAACATTCTGTAATGCGCCGAGAACGGCGCTCGAATAACGGTTTAGTCAACTTCACTTGTGTAGGCATGGGAGATAACGGTCATGTCATTTAATACAGCGTTAAGCGGTCTGCGCGCGGCGAGTCAGGATTTGTCGGTCACCGGCAACAACATCGCCAATGCCAGCACCACCGGCTTTAAGGAGTCACGCACACAGTTCGGCGATGTGTACGCGAACTCGATTCTCGGCACCGGTTCACGTACGCCGGGTAGCGGCGTGCTGGTTTCCCAGATCGCACAGCAGTTCGGTCAGGGCAATATCAACATCACCAACAACAGCCTCGATCTCGCGGTCAACGGCAGCGGCTTCTTCATCCTGAACGATCAGGGTTCGCAGCAATACACCCGCGCCGGCGCGTTCGGTCTTGATAATCAGGGCTATATCGTGGCGTCGAACAATGCGCGTCTGCAGGGTTTCGCCGCGAATGCGACCGGCCAGATTCTGACCGGTGCGCTGGCCGACCTGCGCATCCAGACCTCGGATATCGATCCGAGCGCGACCACTGAGGTCAATCTCCGTTTCAACCTGAACTCGGGTTCGGCAGTGCCGGCGACTGCGGTGTTCGACGGCGCGGATCCGACCAGCTACAACTGGTCGACCGCTGCGACGATTTACGACAGCCTCGGCAATCCGCATGTGATGACGACCTACTATGTGAAAACCGCGGTTGTACCGGTTGGCGGTGGCACCACCTGGAACGTGTATTCGGATCTGGACAGCAGCGGCGTTGAGCACAACCTCGGCACCATCGCGTTCAACACCGGCGGCGCCTTGACTGCGCCGGTACCGGCGGCACTTAACGATACGTGGCCCGCCGCAGGCGGCGCGGCGGCGCTGAATTTCAGCATCGGTCTCACCGGTTCGACCCAGTTCGGCAGCGACTTCACCGTTAACGCGCTCGATCAGGACGGTTACGCCCCCGGCCGTCTCGCAGGCATCAATATTGATGACACTGGCGTCGTCTTCGCCCGTTATACCAACGGCCAGGCGCTAACGCTGGGCCAGGTTGCACTCGCCAACTTCACCAACCCGCAAGGGTTAGCGCCGGTCGGCAACACGGCGTGGGTGGAATCGTTCGATTCGGGTCAGCCGGTAGTCGGTGCGCCGCAATCGGGTTCGCGTGGCGCGATCCAGGCCGGCGCGCTCGAAGACTCCAACGTCGATATTTCTTCGCAGCTCGTTAATCTGATCCTTGCACAGCGTAACTATCAGGCGAACGCGAAGACGATTGAAACCAGCAACACCGTCACGCAGACGATCCTTAATCTGCGTTGATCGCAAAGCAGAGTAACTAACGGGTGGCGGCGCTTTGCCGCCCACCGGCAGAAGATTTCCCCTGGCCGTCCTCGTGACGGCTCTTTCTTTTACATCTCTCTTTAAAATCAATGAGTTACTGATAAATTTTTGCTTGGCACCGTTGTTGCACTCTCTGTGGCAACGGCACTGCCGAGAGAAATTTTTTTGACGCAGCCAAAACTGCGGCGGAGTAACCCAATGGACAAAGCACTTTACATCGCAATGACCGGCGGCAAGCACATTGCGCGGGCTCAGGCGATACATGCCAACAATATGGCCAACGCCAATACCACCGGATTTCGCGCCGATTTCGAACAAGCCCGCGCGATGGGTGTGTACCACGGCGACGGTTTACCGACGCGTGCCTATGCGTTGACCGAAAACCCCGGCACCGATTTCGCGTACGGCTCGCTGACCGAAACGGGCAACGATCTCGATATCGCGATGGATGGCCCCGGCTGGATCGCCGTGCGCGGTGAAAACGGTCAGGAAGGGTATACCCGCGCCGGTGCGCTACAGGTCAATTCACTCGGCCAATTGATAACCGCCGATGGCCGCCAAGTGTTGGGCGAAGGCGGGCCGGTCACGTTGCCGCCGCTGGAAAAAGTCCAGATCGGTCAGGATGGCACGATCACCGTGCGCGAACTCGGTCAAACGCCGAGCGCGCTCGGCCAGCTCGGTCGAATCAAACTGGTGAATCCGGATATCGCGCAATTGCAGAAAGGCGCGGATGGGTTGATGTACATGCGCCCAGGCGAAAAAGCACCGGTCCCGGACGAGTCGCTCCGCGTGCACAGCGGTTTTCTTGAAAGCTCCAACGTCAATATCGTCGACGAATTCACCAGCGTGATGACGCTCGCGCGTCAGTTCGACATGAACATGAAACTGATGCGTACCGCCGAAGACAACAGCGCCGCCGCCACGCGGTTGCTGCAGGCGTCGTAACCCTTTACTGAGAGGCAAATAGCCATGATGCAAGCACTGTGGGTCAGCAAAACCGGATTGAGCGCGCAAAACACGCGCCTTAGCACCATCGCCAACAACCTCGCCAACGCGGCGACGGTCGGCTTCAAGCGCGACGATGCGCAGTTCGAAGACCTTCTCTATCAAATTCGCGCCCAGCCCGGCGCGTCGTCGTCGCAGAACACGCAGCTGCCGTCCGGCATTCAGCTCGGTACCGGTGTGCGCGTGGTCGGTACGACCAAACAATTCACCGAAGGCAGTTTGCAGATCACGCAAAAGCCGCTCGACATGGCGATCAATGGCCGCGGCTTTTTCCAGATTCAGATGCCCGACGGCACCACCGCGTACACCCGTAACGGCGAGTTTCAGGTGAACTCGGATGGCGAAATTGTCACCGCCGGCGGCATGCGTCTCGAGCCGACGATTTCGCTGCCGCAGAACGCGCAGAACATCACGATCAGCAAGGACGGCATTATCGAAGCGTCGATCGCGGGACAGGCCGCACCGCAGCAGCTCGGCCAAATTCAGTTGGCGGATTTCGTCAACCCGACCGGCTTGCAGGCGATCGGCACCAACCTGTTCCTGGAAACCGCAGCCAGCGGATCGCCGCAACAAGGTTCGCCCGCCAACACCGGTTTCGGCAGTGTCGAGCAGGGCTCGCTCGAAGCATCGAACGTCGATGTCGTCGAGGAGATGGTCAACATGATCACCACGCAGCGCGCGTACGAAATGAATTCGAAAGTCATCGCGACCTCCGATCAAATGTTGCAGTTCATTACGCAGACGCTTTGATCGCGGCGATTAATTAATTAACCAACCGCGGCCACTGCCGCGAGGAAAGAGACACATGTTCAAGCGCGGCGGTTTCACCCTGCACACAGCGATGCGCCATCTGGTGTTGACGAGTGCAACGCTGATCGCAATTACCGGCTGCGTCATCGCCCCCAACGCCAAGCCCGGCGATCCCGCGTATGCACCGGTTGCCGCACCGGCGATGCTCGCGCCGCCGCCGAGCGATGGCGGAATTTATCGCAACGGCACTGGCTTATCGCTGTTTGAAGACAAGCGTGCGCGTCGCGTCGGCGATGTCATCACGATTCTGCTTTCCGAAAGCACATCGTCGAGCAAGAAAGCCGATACCGAAATCAAGAAAGAGGACAGCATCGAAATCGATGCGGGTGTCGTGCTCGGCGCGCAGCCGAAAATCGGCGGCGTCAACATGAGCACATCGGTTAATCCGAAGCGCGATTTCGGCGGCGAAGCCAGCTCGGATCAGAGCAATAAATTGAGCGGCACGATCACCGTGATGGTCGCCGATGTATTGCCTAACGGTTTGCTTGAGGTGCGCGGCGAAAAATGGATGACGCTGAATCGCGGCGAGGAATTCATTCGTATTCGCGGCTACGTGCGTCCCGAGGATGTATTGCCGGACAACACAATTTCGTCGACGAAAGTGGCCGACGTGCGCATTGCCTACAGCGGTAATGGCGAGCTTGCGCAAGCGAACCGCCAAGGTTGGGCTTCGCGTTTCTTCAGCTCCGAATGGTGGCCGTTCTAACTTGAGATCGATGACGTGATTGCAACGATGAAACGAATGATTAACCTCGCGCTGATCGCATTGATCGGTTTCACCAGCACGTCTGCACACGCCGAGCGAATCAAAGATCTCGCAACGCTGGCGGGGGTGCGCTCGAACCCGTTGATTGGGTACGGTCTTGTCGTCGGCCTTAACGGTACGGGCGACCAGACGACGCAAACGCCGTTCACTTCGCAGTCGTTCTCGAACATGTTGAAGCAGTTCGGCATCGTCATTCCGGCGGGCACGAATTTCCAATTGAAAAACGTCGCTGCGGTGAGCGTGCATGCGAATTTGCCGGCATTCACCAAGCCGGGACAGACGATCGACATCACCGTGTCGTCGGTTGGTAACGCAAAAAGTTTGCGCGGCGGCAGTCTGCTGCTCACTGCATTAAAAGGTGCGGATGGCCAGGTTTATGCGCTGGCGCAAGGCGAGCTCGTCGTCGGTGGTTTCGGTGCCGAGGGCGCGGACGGCTCGAAAGTCACCGTCAATATTCCGAGCGCGGGCCGCATTCCGAGTGGCGCCACGGTAGAGCGCGAAGTGCCGACCAGTTTCGCTGCGAGCAATGGACTCATTTTTAATTTGAAGCGTGGCGATTTCACCACCGCGCGCCAAATCGCCGAAGCAATCAACGACAAAATGGGCCCCGGCGTCGCCCAAGCAGTCGATGCCATGTCGGTGCGCGTCACTGCGCCGAACGATACCGATCAGCGCGTCACGTATGTTTCAGTGCTCGAAAATATCAATGTCACGCCCGGGGAAGCACCGGCGCGCGTCATTATTAATTCGCGCACCGGCACGATCGTGGTCGGCAATCACGTCACCGTGAGTCCGGTGGCCGTCACGCACGGCAGTCTCACCGTCACCGTTTCCGAAAATGTTCAGGTCAGCCAGCCAAACGCATTTTCTGGCGGACAAACGGTTGTCACGCCGCAGTCAAATGTCGCGGTCAAGCAGGATACGAATCGCATGTTCGGGTTGCAGAAAACCACAACGCTCGACGACATCGTGCGTGCGGTCAATCAGGTGGGCGCAGCGCCGGGCGATTTGATGGCGATCATCGAGGCGCTGAAAGAAGCGGGTGCGTTGAATGCGGAATTGGTGGTGATTTAACGATGGATACCAAACCAATCGTCGATACGAGTAGCGCACAGATCTACACCGATCTGAACGGTATTCAACAACTGAAAGCGCAAAGCAAAGGCGGCGATAAAGCCGCTGCGTTGAAGAACGTTGCGCAGCAGTTCGAATCGATGATGGTGCAGATGATGATGAAGAGCATGCGCGATGCGAATGCGGTGTTTGCCGAAGGCGACATGACATCGAGTTCGGACGAAAAATTTTATCGCGACATGTTCGACAACCAGCTCGCATTGACGTTAAGCAAAGGACGCGGCTTCGGCATCGCCGATGCAATTTTGCGTCAATTGCAGGGCCGCGCCGGCATCGATACAAATGCGGCGCAATCCAATTCGTTGCAACCATTAACCCGCGCGGGTGTTAATCCCAATGCTGCTGTGCATGCTGCGTTGGGTGCTGAAAACGCGAACGACAATCGCAGTTTGAATTCCCCGCTCGCGCCGCCGGATAGCGCAATTCAGGAAACGATTCATCGTTTATTTGGCGCCGATATCACATTGGCGAATGCCGCCGAACAGCGCAGCGAAAATGTCGCTATCGACGGCACGCCGCAAAATTTTGTCGAGCGTCTCGCGCCGATGGCGCAGCGTGTCGGTGAAAAACTCGGTATCGACAGCCGCGTGTTGTTATCGCAATCCGCGCTCGAAACCGGCTGGGGACAAAAAGTCCTGCAATGTCCCGATGGCTCGTCGAGTTTTAATTTCTTCAATATCAAAGCCGACGCGAGCTGGACTGGTGCCGTCGTTAAAGTCCCGGTGATCGAATATCAAAATGGCGTGGCGGTGCGAGAGTGGGCGAATTTCCGCGCCTACAGCTCGCCCGAAGAAAGCTTCACCGATTACGCGAAATTTATTAGCGACAACCCACGTTACCAGCAGGCGCTCGCATGCGGCGATGATCCGCGCGCCTATGTAAAAGCGTTAGCCGATGCCGGTTATGCCACCGATCCGCGTTACGCGCAAAAAGTATTGGCCGTGTTCGATAGCGAACATGTGCAAAGCGCCGGACGTATTCAATGATCCTGCGGTGTTCGATAGGGACAAGAGTGAATTGCGATGCCTAGCCTGATCAGTATCGGCGTGTCCGGACTTACCGCGAACCAGCTCGCGTTAGGTACCACCGGTAACAACATTACGAATGCGAATGTCGCGGGTTATTCGCGCCAGCGTATCGATCTCGTCACCAATCCGGAGCAGTATTCCGGCGTTGGCTATACCGGCGCGGGTGTAAAAATCGAAGGCGTGCGCCGCATCGTCGACCAATTTGCAATTGCGCAATTGCAGATGAATACGTCGAGCTTCAACGGCATCAAAATTCAGAGCACGCTCGCCGATCAAATCGATTCGCTGCTCGCCGATCAAAGCACTGGCGTCGCGCCAATGCTGCAAAATTTTTTCGCCGATATTCAGCAGGCTTCGCAGGACCCAACGTCGATTCCCGGTCGCCAGGTGGTATTGAACGATGCCGGTTCGCTCGCCGATCGCTTCAATGGTTTGTATTCGCAACTCAGCGCAATGAACGATTCGCTGAATAGCCGGCTCGATGCGTTGACCAGTGAAGTGACAAGCCTGGCGCAGGCGATCGCGCAGCTGAATAAAGATATTGCCGATGTCGGCGGCGGTGCTGGCGCCAGCGCGCAGCCGAATGCGCTGCTCGATAAACGCGATGAAGCCATCCGCAAATTATCCGAGCTGGTGGGCGTGCGCGCAGTCGATCAAGGCAACGGCATGATCAACGTGTTCGTCGGCAACGGCCAGCCGCTGGTGGTTGGTGCGCAGGCGAACCAATTGAGCACCGCCGCATCGACGACCGACCCGACACGGCGCGAAGTGGTATTCGTCGCGCCGAACGGCAACAGTTTGCCCATTTCGCAATTCGTCACCGGCGGCACTGTCGGCGGCCTGCTGCAATTTCGTCAGGGCACGCTGGATGTCGCCACCAACACGCTCGGCCAGATCGCACTGAACGTCGCCGATGCGATCAATCAGCAGCATCGTCTTGGCCTCGATCTGGAAGGCAATTTCGGCAACAACTTATTCACCGATATCAATTCGACGACGCAGATGCAGAACCGCGCGTTGGCGCGCAGCACCAACACCGGCAGCGCCGATTTACAGGTTTACATCAGCGATGCATCGACGCTGACCACCAGCGACTATCAACTGAATTTCACATCGGCGACTGCGTATTCGCTGGTGCGCTCCGATGGCAGCGCGTTGACGCCGCCGGTCACCGGTGTGCTCGGCGCATTACCGGCAACAATCACGACACCCGATGGTTTCGAGATTCGCGTGCCGACCGGCAGCACATTCGCAGCCGGCGATGTGTATGGCATCCAGCCGACCAAGCTCGGCGCTCAGGCGATATCGGTGGCATTGCAGCGGCCGCAGGAAATCGCATTCGCGCAGCCGATCAGCACTGCCGCGAGCGTGAGTAATACCGGCGGCGGCGCGATTTCCGCCGGCGAAATGCTGGCCGTTTACGAAGCCGACGGCACCACGATGCAATCGACCTTCGCAACGCCCGATGCGTTGACGCCGCCGTTGCTGGTGCGTTTCACGTCCGCGACGACGTATGAGATTTTGAACAATACGAATCCGGCAGCGCCTGTCGCATTGGTGCCGCCGATTACCGGCACGTTCACACCGGGCCAGAACAACACCGTCACCATCAACGACCCCTCGTCGGGCGATCCGGTTTACCGATTTAACTTGTCAGGCAATCCGGCGAATGGCGATGAATTTGCGATCCGCTACAACAGCAGCGGCAGCTCGGATAACCGCAACGCGCTTGCGCTCGGCATGTTGCAGAACACCGATACGATCGGCACCGCAACATTCGAAGATGCGTATGGCCAGCTGGTCGCCAACGTCGGCACCAATGCCGCGCAATTGCAAATCAGCGCTGACGCCAGCGAGAGTCTGCTGACTCAGGCACAAGCCACGCGCGATGCAATTTCGGGCGTTAATCTCGATGAGGAAGCGGCCAATCTGATTATGTTTCAGCAGGCGTACAACGCATCGGCGCAGATCATTCAGATCGCACGCTCGGTGTTCGATACCTTGCTGACGGCGTTCCGCTGAAGGTGACTGAAAAATGATGAATCGTATTTCGTTGACGCAGGTTTTTTCGCGCGGCCTCAATGGCATTTTGAATGTGCAAAGCCAGCTCGCTAAAACGCAGGAACAGATTTCTTCCGGCAAACGCGTTGTCACACCATCGGATGATCCCGTTGCGGCCGCGCGCATTCTGCAACTGGAAAGCGAGCAGGCGCGCGTCAAGCAGTACCAGAAAAATATCGACGGTGCGGTGTCGAGTCTTGATTTGGAAGAATCGCAGCTTGAATCGGTCGAAAATATTCTGGTGCGGGTTCGCGAGCGTGCAATACAGGCAGGCAGTGGCGCGCTGTCGTTCAGCGAACGGCAGGCGATTGCCGAAGAATTGGAAACACGTCTCGCTGAACTCGGTGGGTTGGCGAATACGCGCAGTGCGTCGGGCGAATATATTTTTGGTGGTTACAAAGGCGAACAGGAACCGTTCGTTCGCGTCGGCAACGATTTCACTTATCGCGGCGATGACGGTCAGCGCCTGGTGCAGGTTGCATCGAGCACGCAGGTTGCCGTCAACGACAGCGGCAATGCGATTTTCATCGCGATACCTTCGCCGCGCCTCGGCACCACTGCTGCGGCGGGCAATACCGGCACTGCAACCATTTCGTCGGGCCATGTTGTCGATCAAGCGGTGTTCGATGCGAACTTCACCGATAGCTACACGATCTCATTCACCTCGCCGACTACTTATGACATCGTTCCAGTCGGCGGCGGCCCTGCCGTTGTGAGCGGCGCCGCTTATACGTCGGGCGAAGACATTGTGTTCAACGGTGTCAGCATGAAAATCGTCGGCACACCGGCGACCGGCGATGATTTTCAGGTGGATCCGCCGGCGACACAAAGCGTATTCGCGACGGTGGGCAAACTCATCGATGGCTTGCGGGCGTATGGCGATGACACCGACGACAAAATACGTCTGCAGGAACTCGTCGCTGAAACGCTGGATAACACGTATAGCGCCGAGGAAAACATCAGCGTCGTGCGTTCGCGAATTGGCGCACGCATGAATACATTGGAAAGCACCGAAGCGCTGCACGCCGGCACCGATCTCGTGAATAAAAAAGTGCTGGCCGATGTGCGCGATCTCGATCATGTCGAGGCAATTACCCGGCTGACGCAGGAAAATTTTGTGCTGCAAGCGGCGCAGCAGAGTTTCGCGAAAATCGCCGGTTTATCGCTGTTTGATTTCCTGCGTTAATCGAATAAGCAAATGCTCTCAAAACAAAAAAGGCCCACAAGGGCCTTTTTTATTGCTGCGAAAATTTTCAGGAGAGATAAGCACCAATCGCTTGTCGGGTTTTATTAACGACTGTGCCTTCGCTCATTACACGTTTACGTGCATCGCGCGCGAGCGTTTGCAACGTGCGCTCACCATCCAGCATCGCACTAAGGCGCTGATGATAAAAATCCGCATATTGAGGGCCGACAGGAAAAAGCTGGAAATGATTCAGCAAACGCTGGTGACGGCTTGCCGCGAATTCGACTACTTCCTGCCATTCTTCGGCATCGGC
>CAMLJR010000063.1 GCA_946480345.1 uncultured Spongiibacteraceae bacterium | reverse complement strand
CCGAAGGGCTCCGAAGTGATTACGCCCACGCTGACATTCGGCACCGATATTTCCAGCATCGTGTTGAACGGCTATGTGCCGGTGCTGGTCGATGTCGAACTCGATACGTATCAGATCGATATCGACAAAATCGAACGTAACATCACGCCGAAAGCCAAAGCGCTGCTGATTCCGAATCTCGTCGGTGGCATGCCCGATTGGGATCGTCTGCGCGCGATTGCAGACAAGCACGGTCTGTATTTGATCGAAGACAGTTGCGACACGCTCGGCGGCACTTATCGCGGTAAGCCGGCCGGGACGCGTGCGCATATCAGCGTCACCAGTTTTTCGATTTTCCACATCATTACCTGCCTTGGTAATGGCGGCCTGGTCGCGATCGATGATCCGAAACTGTGGGACCGTGCGCTGATGCTGCGCAATTGGGGTCGCTCGTCCGAAAAATTCATGCACGGCACGCGCAAAGGCGATAGCGACGGCCGTTTTCTGGAGAACATCGGCGATATCGAATACGACGGTTTATTTATATTTGAGGAAATCGCGTATGGTTTTATTCCGAACGAAGCCGGCGCCGCATTTGGCCACGAGCAATTGAATAAGCTCGATATGTTCACCAGGTTGCGTCAGGAACGTTTCGATCTGCACGCGAAATATCTGGAAAAACGTTCCGAGTATTTCATCAAGGCGCGTGTGCATCCGGATGTATTCACCACCTGGATTTGCTATCCGGTGCAACTGCGTCCGGAACTCGGCTGGAGTCGCCGTGAAATGCAGAAATATCTGGAGGATTCCGGCGTGTTTACGCGCGTAATTTTCTCCGGTCACGCCGCACGCCAACCGATGATGAATGGCGTCGAGTTCCGCGTCGATGCGGAAGGCTGTCCGAATGCGGATCAGGTGATGCGCAATGGCTTGATGTTGCCGTGTCACCCAACCATGACCATCGAAGATTGCGAATATGTGTATCAGGTCATCGATGAATTTATCGAGAAGCAAAACCACCGCAAATAATCGAAGTCATAGATACTCCGAATAATGCGATACGTACTACATGCGTATCGCATTTTTTGTTTATAGTGGGACGATTATTTTTCGTGCGCATATGTTCTCAGGCGTTAACAAACAGACAGTAAGGATTCGAACATGCTAAAAAAAATTACGCTGCAAAGAACCGACCTTTCGGTATCGCAATTGTGCCTCGGCACCAATATGTTCGGCAGCGCCATGGCAGCGGAAACAGCCGATAAAATTCTCGAAAAATTTTTTAGTAATGGCGGCAACTTCATCGATACTGCACATTCATACGGCGACTGGATTCCGGATATTCCGCGCGGGGCCAGCGAAAATGCACTCGGCAAATTGCTTGCTGGTAAAAAACGCAGCGATTATGTGATTGCCACCAAAGGCTGCGAATTCGATTACCGCGCCGGCGATTTCGCATTGCGTGTGACGCCAGATCATCTCGCTGCCGATTTAAATGGCAGTCTGAAAAATCTTGGTATCGATACGATCGATCTGTACTGGCTGCACCGCGACGACGCGAGCAAGCCCGTCCAAACGATTGTCGATGCGCTGATCAAGCATCAAAGCGACGGCAGCATTCGTTATTTCGGCTGCTCGAACTGGAGCGTCGAGCGGATTCAACAAGCGCAGCAATATGCGGCGAGTATCGGCCACGCAGGTTTTGTCGCGGTACAACCGATGTGGGGTTTGGCTGAGCCGGATCGCACTGCAATGATGACGTACGCACCGGGCGGCTATTACGAAGATGGTTATCGAGCAGTGCATGAAGCCGGTCTGACGATGATTCCGTACTCCGGCCAGAGTCGCGGTATTTTCAGCAAACTCGCGGCGGGCGCGACGAAAGAGACCCTCGGCCCCGATGTCGCCGCGCTGTATTTCAACGATCGCAACGTGCGCAAACTCGCCGTATTGAAAACCATTGCTGCGCGTCGCGGTACGAGCATCAACGATATCGTGCTCGCGTATTTAACATCGCAATCGCTGCCGACGATTCCGATCATCGGTTGCAGCCGCGTCGAACAGCTCGAAGAAAGTATTCGCGCGTGTGCGATTCATCTCGATGCCAGCGAGTTGCAGCAACTGCGAGACGCGTAATTGAAAACAACGAGTTTCGATTACGTCATCGTAGGCGGTGGTTCGGCCGGCTGTGTGTTGGCGGCGCGGCTCAGCGAAGATCCGGATGTCAGCGTCCTGCTGCTCGAAGCGGGCGGCAGCGATGCGAGCCCGCTGATTAAAGCACCGGGCGGTTTGTTGCCGATCATGTTGTCCGGTGCGTATCAATGGCGTTATACGTCGATACCGCAGGCGCACTTGAACAATCGCGTGTTGTTTCTGCCGCGCGGCCGGGTGCTCGGCGGTGGCAGTTCGATCAATGGCATGACCTATTGCCGTGGTTTTGCCAGCGATTACGATCGATGGGCGGAGCAGGGCAATCGCGGCTGGTCGTATCGCGAAGTGCTGCCGTATTTCAATCGAGCTGAAACCTATTTACCGCAGACAGCTTACGCGCCCCAAACCAATGGGTACGCAATTTCTGCTTCGAATATCTATCACGGCGCGAATGGTCCGATTCAGGTTTCACGTCCGGGTGTAAAGCATCCGCTCGCGTCGGCATTTGTCGAAGCCGTTTTGCAGGCCGGCTATCCGTATACGAATGACAGCAATGGTCCGCAGCGTGAGGGGGTCAGCCCAATCGATGTGACGATTGGCAATGGCATCCGTTCAAGTACCTCGCGGGCGTATTTAAATCCGGCGCGCTCGCGGTCCAATTTGCAGGTGATTACCTATGCGCACACGACGCGTATTGTGATGGAAGGATCGCGTACGGTTGGTGTCGAGTTCGTGCAGGGAAAAAAGCAGCAGGCGCGCGCCGTTCGCGCAGCGCGCGAAGTGATTCTGGCGGCGGGGGCGATTAATTCGCCGCAATTGCTGTTGTTATCCGGCATCGGCGATCCCACGCAATTATCGCAGCACAATATCGACGTTAAGCATGCGCTGCCCGGCGTCGGCGCAAATTTACAGGATCATCTCGCGGTGAGTGTGAAATTCGCCGCGACCAAACCGGTATCGTTACTCAAATATTTCAATCCGCTGCACGGTGCGATGGCAATGGCGAAATATTTGACGCTACGTACCGGACCTCTGGCCGATCCAGGCATGGAGGTATGTGCGTTCCTGAAATCGAATCCCGACGTCAGCGAAGCCGATGTGAAAATGATTCTGGTAATGGCGCTGTATGCAAATAATGGACGCACGCTCGCGGCGCGCCATGGCTTTTCTGCGCATACCAATGTGATTCGACCGTTGAGCCGGGGCAGCATTAAATTGGCATCGAGCGATCCGTTCGCGCCGCCATTGATCGATCAGAATTATTTGGCCGATGAACACGATCGCCGCGTTGCACGCGAAGGCGTGCGCATCGCACGGGAAATCTTTTCGCAACGCGCATTCGATATTTATCGCGGCGAAGAACTCGAACCCGGCAATGCATTACGTACCGATGCTGAAATCGATGCATTTATTCGTGACAAGGCCGAAGCGGATTATCACTCGGTCGGTACATGTCGAATGGGCAGCGATGAAATGGCCGTCGTCGACGACGAATTGCGCGTGCGTGGTATCGATGGTTTGCGCGTGGTCGATGCGTCGATCATGCCGCATCTGATCGGCGGCAATACCAATACGCCGGTAATCATGATCGCCGAGAAAGCGGCCGATATGATTCGCGGTTTGTCGCCGTTACCGGTGGCGGTTATTTAACGACTGGCCAGATAAAATAATGACAACATTACGCAATCCCCAAGTCGTCGATGTTTGCATTATCGGCTCCGGTGCTGGCGGCGGCGTAATGGCGCAGCAATTAGCCGAGGCCGGCATCGATGTCGTCGTATTGGAGCGCGGCAGCGAGCGCGGTCCTGCCGAATTTTTGCAGCAGGACGAACTGTCGAACATGATTCGGCAAACGTTTTTTGCGCCCGATTATCTGGAAAGCCGCCGTAGCGACAGCAGCGAAAAAGCGATACCCGGTAAATACACGATGCTGGCGCAAACGGTCGGCGGCAGCACCGTGCACTGGGGCTCGTGGAGTTGGCGCTTCCGTCCCGATGAATTTCGCACGTTGTCGCACGAGGGGGCCATCGCCGGCGCGAATCTGGCCGACTGGCCGCTTAGCTATGACGAACTCGAACCGTACTACGCAAAAGCCGAACAGGTGCTCGGCATTTCCGGCACGGCGGGCAGCAATCCATTCGGCGCGCCGCGCCAGAGTGCGTACCCGAATCCACCGCATGTATATCGTCCCGCGTCGCGCTTGATCGAGAGCGGCGCGAAGAAATTGAGTTTGCATCCGTTTCCGATTCCGATGGCAATTAACAGCCGCGTTTACGGCGGTCGCGCCAAATGCATGAACGGAGGTGCGTGCGCGGGTTATGGTTGCCCGGTGCATGCGAAAGCATCGCCGCTGTCGATTCATTTACCTGCGGCGATGGCTACAGGCCGCTGCCGCGTATTACCAAATTCACGCGCAATTGAAATTACCGTCGATACGAATAATCGCGCGCGCTCGGTGCGCTATCTCGATGCCAACGGTAACGAGCATGAATTGCGCGCGCGGCAAATTATCGTTGCATGCAGTTCGATCGCCAGTTCGCATTTGCTGTTGCTGTCGAAATCGGCGCGTTATCCGACAGGCCTCGCGAATAGCAGCGATCAGGTTGGCCGCAATCTGATGAGCCATATTTTTTCGCAAGTCGATTTCGAAATGGCGGAGCCGTCGCTGTCGATCGCCGGTCCGCCGGGAAATATTGCAATCGATGATTTTCATGCCTCCGATGCAACGCGCGGCTTTATTCGCGGCGCCGTGATCGGCGAGGCGATCGAACCGACGCCGCTCGGCGTCGCGTTAAAAGCGGGTAATTATTTCGGCAATGCCAAGCGTGCGTGGGGCAAGCCGCTGCGCGAATATCTCGGCAAATTTCCATATATCGGCGGCATGATTTCAATTGGCGAGGATTTGCCGGTGGCGAGCAATCGCGTCGATATCGATCCCGATCACCGCGATGCGGCGGGCATTCCATTGCCGCGTATTACGCACAAACGCCATGCTAACGATCTCGCTATGGCGCGCTATTTCGAACAGCGCCAAATTGATATTGCATTGGCGGGGGGCGCCAAAAAGGCGTGGGCAACCGATTATTCGAAATACAGCACGGAATCCGGGCACATCATGGGTACTTGCCGCATGGGCGACGACCCGAAAACCTCGGTGCTGAATCGCTGGTGTCGTACGCACGATATCGAGAATCTATGGGTGGTCGATGGCAGTTTCTTTCCCACCTCGGGCGGTTACAACCCGACGCTGACGATTTTCGCTAATGCGTATCGCGTGGCGGATTACTTCATTCGTCAGGTTAAACGGCAGCAGGTGCGCTGATGAATCGAATACCGATGAAAGATATGACTCGGCGCGATTTCACGCGCTTCTGCGGCGGAGCATTTGCAGCAGCATTAATGGCGCGTCCACAAACGCTGTTGGCAGTCGAGCAGAGTAGTGCGCCATTAACGTTAAATATCGAGCAATGGCAGACCGTTGCAGCGATGTGCAATCAGATTCTGCCGACACTCGATGGATTGGGTGCGAACGAAGCGAATTGCGTGAATTTCATCGACAAAGCGCTCGCGCATGAAGAGAAAAAATCGCTGGCGTTGTATCAACGCGGTCTGCAAATCACCGATGCCTTTGCGCAAACGCGCTGGCAAAAATCCTTTGCTGCGTTGAATGACGCGCAACAAATTCAAACGCTGGAAATGCTCGAAGATGGCGTATTGCCGGAATGGTCGAGTGTCGACCAACAGACGTGGTTTGCGACGCTGCGGTTTCATACTTTATTAGGTTTTGCTGCGGCGCCGCGATTTGGCGGCAATCAAAATCTCGCCGGCTGGCGTGCAATGAATTTCCCTGGCCATGTACATGAGATGGGCGGCCTCAGCGATGCGCAGGTCGAAGGTGTCGAGCCGATTCCGATTCATTTTCCGCATTGAATTAGCCAAGCGGTTATCTGAGGTTGATGCTTGCGTCGATGAGGCGGGAACCAGTGCATGAGTTGGCGCTTGAATTAGCGCAGCTGGCTGTCCTTGCTGCCGCGCCGATTGTAGCCGCTGAAGTTTTCTAATTCGTCGTCGGCTATTTCCTGACATTTCACACAAAGACGAACGCCCGGTACCGCGTGCTGACGCGCTAGCGGTATCGCTGCTTCGCATTCTTCGCAATGCGTCAAACTCGGCCCGCTATTCAAGCGGCTGCGTGCGCGCTTGATCGCATCCTCTATCGTTGCATCGATTTGATCTTGCACCGCGCCTTCGCGCGCCCAACCGGTTGCCATCGTTGCTCTCCCGTTCGTCAATAGAGTTGAACTATTTCCAATGGCTATTGGACGCCAACTATCCGCAAATAGTTCGTTTCGGTAAGAATCGTTACGCAACGTTTATTTTATAGGTCGCTTGTCCGAAATCGTTTAGACTCGCTTATCCAACTTTAACAAGGAGAAGCGCAATGCCGGGCTTGACGAACTTCAGCGGTAAAAAAATATTGGTCACCGGGCTGACTGGGCAGGTGGCGTTTCCGGTGGCTAAAGCGCTGGCGAATGCAAACGAAGTGTGGGGCGCAGCGCGTTTCGGCGATGCCGAGCGGCGCGCCGAGCTTGAACACAGCGGAATTCGCTGTGTCGCAATCGATCTTGCGAATCCAGACTTTAGCGAACTCCCGAACGATTTCGACTACGTACTGAATTTCGCCGTTTACAAAGGCGCGGCGGAGAATTTTGACGAAGATATTCGCGGCAATGCCGAAGCGGTCGGGTTATTGATGAGCCATTGTCGAAAGGCGAAAGCATTTCTGCATTGTTCGACGACCGGTGTCTACGAATACGCGGGCCACAAATTATTGAGTGAAGCCGATGAGCTCGGCGATAACCATCGCGTGTTCATGAAGACCTACAGCATCAGCAAGATTTGCGCGGAAGCGGTGGTGCGTTTTGCGGCGCGCGAATTCAATCTGCCGACGATCATCTGCCGTCTGAATGTGCCGTACGGCGACAATGGCGGCTGGCCGTATTTTCATTTGATGATGATGAAAAATAATTCGCCGATTCCCGTGCACTCGGATAAACCCAATCTATTCACGCTGATTCATGAGCAGGACATTATCGATAGCGTTCCGGCATTGCTGAATGCAGCGGATGTGCCGGCGAAAATCGTCAACTGGGCCGCGAATGAAACCGTCAGTATCGAAGAATGGTGCGCGTATATGGGCGAGCTGACTGGCACGCAGCCGCAATTTTTGTACACGGAGCAAACGCTCGGCAGCGTGGCGGTCAGCAATGCCGAATTGCAGAAAATCGCCGGGCCTACGAAAGTGTATTGGAAGGACGGCTTACGCCGAATGATAGAAAGTAAAAATCCGGAATGGCTGGTGTAACAGAAAAGGTCGAAAGAAGAGTTCGAGAAAATAACACCGGAAATAATTCGCGGGGCCGAAGCCCCGCGAATCTTGGATTACCGCACACCAATCTCGTATTAAATATTTATACGAACAGACCTGCTTCCAGTTCTCGCGATTTTTCATCGGGAATCGGAAATTCCTTGATGTGATGTACGCCGTTCACACCTTGTTGATGTGTCGCTGCATTGGCGCGGGTGTCATAGAACTGTTTGTACCAGCGGCGTACCAGTGCGAACGGGCCATCGCTTTGCAGTTGAATGATGCGAATCGCCGGACGCTTGTGTGCCCATACGCTGAAATCTGCGGCAAATGCATCGAGCGCTCCGGCCTGAACCTGCTTCGCCATTGCCTTATCGGCTTCGGTTGCCACTGCGTTGGTCGAACGGGTGATACAGCCGTGCCAAACCTGCGATACGCCATCGTCGACCGGTGTATTCGCGATCAATTCGTAGGTCAGCGTCGGGCCGAATTGTTGCTTCGACAACAGCACGCCGGGGCCGGTGTACCACGTCGTCGTATTCAGGATGCAGTTATATTTCTGCATGAAACCGCCCTGACGTTGAATCACCAGATGATCGCGGAATTCGTTTTCGAAAAACTCGCACGGCGCGCCGTGGGTCGGGCCGAGATGCTGCATGTCGGCCATGTTGTCGAGAATTTCCTGCGGGTGAATGTTCAGCGTGCCGAGGTGATCGAGTTCCCAGCGTACCCAGGACGGATCGTCCCACTCGGGCAGATAGGGCGGTTCGTATTCGGGCGCGCCGCCTTCTGGATCGAACCACATCATGATGCAACCCATCACTTCGCGGACTTCGTAACTTTTCAGTACCGCCGAACGCGGGATCGGGCCGTCATGTCCAGGGATGTCGTTGCACTTGCCATCGGCGCCGAAGCGCCAGCCGTGATACGGGCAGCGAATCGAATCGCCTTCGATCTGCTTGTGGTTCTTTACGATCACGCAGGATTTGCTTTCGGCCAAGTGGGTACCCATGTGCGGGCAATACGCATCGAGCAGAACTGGCTTGCCGCTCTCACCGCGATACAGCGCGAAATCCTGACCGAAGAAGTGCAGGCCTTTCGGATCGGCGCCGAGTTCGCTTGCCTCGGCGATGATGAACCAGCCGCGCGGAAAGGTGTTCGGACCTAACGAGTAGTCAGCTGCTTTAGCCATGGATAGGCGCTCCTCTGATGAAGTGGGGCTAGTTATTAGTGGGGCGAATTATAGTCATCCAGATCAGCGCTTGCCCCATCTGATCGGACGACCGATTACAAAATAGTTTCCCCGTATTTTCCGGTGTTTATCGTTGCGGTGCCAGCCTGCATCACTAGGCCCGCATAAACTGTCTGATCAGACCGACACAGGGACGCTGAATAATTTTTTGTACGCGCACCGGTAACTGCAGCGGATGCAAAATCATTTTCACCAGCATCGGCGGGTTGATGCTATTTACCACCAGCGCTCGTGCATCGGCGCTGATTTTGGCGAACGCTGCCGAATCGATCGCTGCGTTCGGATATTTGCAGTGAAAAACGTGGCGCAATGCGCAATCGGCATCTTCATTGCGTAATTCCGCCAAGCGACGCACCACGGCCCGATACACCGGCCAGCGCCCGTGATGGCTGTCAGCGCTGAATTGATTGAAGTAACGGCAGAAATATTTGTAGTGGCGTACCTCGTCGGCTTGAATCAGTGCGGTCAGCTGCTTCAGTACCGGTTCGTCGGTGTAATCGCGCAGTGCGCGATACAGCGTCGCCGTGCCGGTCTCGATTACGCTGCGTGCGAGCAATTCGAGCGCGGGAATTTCTTCGAGCGCATCGACCACGCAATACCGTGAATATTCCGTGAGGAAATTTTCGTAAGTCGACGACCAATCGAATTCCGGCCACACCGATTCGACATAACGGCGCAACGCGCGTCCGTGCTGTAATTCTTCCGGCTCCCACTGATTCCGCAGCCAATCGCCGACTTCGCCGCCGTCGAAATAATTCAGCAGCACATGCGTATATAAATCCGATCCGCTTTCCACCAGCGATGCGCTTGCCAGCACGAAAAACAACGGTTCGTTATTGCGTACTCGGCTTTTATCGATATCCGCATACTGCAGCTCATCCATATTCCAGGGCGGGGAAACATACGACATGGCCGGCTCCGTCATTGGCGTGCATGGCAGCGTTCGAGAAATTCGCGGATCAGTGGCAAAGCCTGATCCAGATGGGTCTCCAGCAACCAGTGGCCGGCGCCCTCAATCATATGTAAATCGGCATGGGGTAAATCGCGCCGGTAAGCAGTGGCGGATGCAGGTGGCATGTAGCCGTCTTCCGGTCCCCAGGCGATTAATGTCGGCGGTTGATGCTCGCGCAGATAGCTTTGGTAACGCGGGAACCATTCGATGTTGGCTTCAAGCTTTTCCATTAATCCAACCGCAATTTTTCGTCGGATCGACGTGTTCATTAATGGCCAGTGCAATTTCCATAAATCCGGGGGAACCCGTGCAGCGACTTCGGCGGACACTTCGCCGATAAACTCCGCTTTAAATCCTTCTTCGCTGACGGCTTCTTCCAAAGGCCGATGCTTTTCCGGTGTTTTGTCCGCCCACCATGCTTTGATGGTCTCGTATTTAGGCCCGAGCGCATCCTCATAGATGTCGCCATTTTGGATAATCAGCGCGGCGACTCGTTGCGGATAAGCGATGGCATGGCGCAAGCCGATCTGCGAGCCGTAGTCATGAAGCCACAGCGCGTACCGAGTCAACCTCAACTCATCCGCGACCGATGCCAGCACTTGCGCGTATGCATCGAAGTCGTAGCCGAACGATGCGAGGTCGGGCGTATCGCTGTAGCCGAATCCAGGCCAGTCGAAAGCGATCGTTCGCCATTTGTCGGCTAGTGCCGGCATTAATCGACGAAATTGAAACGACGAACACGGATAGCCGTGCGGCAGAAGAAGAACGGGCGCATCGCAGGGGCCGGCTTCTCGAACGAACAATTGCAGCCCGTCAACGCGAATATAACGATGTTTGATCGAACATCCTTCCATCGAAACGCGCTCCTCAAATGCATCGATTCATCGGCGCCGGAATTCATTACATGAGCGGCGGCGATCGGATATGAACACTGAGGAATTGACTGCGATAGCGCTGATTAGTTTAAGCAATGCGGTGTGAATTATTTATTTAGCGCGAATCATTTATGCCTGTCGCGATAGTGTTTAGGTGTCAGCCCTGTTGCTTTTGCAAATGCCACACCAAAGCTGGTCGGGCTCGAAAACCCCAGTCGGAATGCAATTTCTTTCAGCGCGAGATCGGTATCGACGAGCAAGCTTTTCGCCTTCAGCAATCGAGTTTCTTTCACATAATCGCTGATCGCCGTGCCGGTACTTTCCCGGAATGCGCGCCGCAAATGGCGCGAACTGATTTCGCATAATTGCGCCAATCGTTCAACGCTGGGCGTGGGCTCGATCATGCTTTCGACATAATCGGTAATACGGCGTAACTGCCATGCGGCGAGTTTGCCTTGTGCGGAATGCTGCGGTTGTTGCCGTTGGTGCAGATAGCGGACGAATTCGACGGCGATCAGTTTACTCAACGATTCGGTAATCACATCGCTGCCGGGCTCGCGCTCGCTGACTTCGCTTGCGAGCCGATACAGGTCGCGCTTAATTGCCGGCGATTGCACATTCAGACCGGCTTCGATTTCAGCATCGCTCCATGTATTGCCGTGACCGGTAATTTTGCTGAACGCTGCGGGTTCATAGCTACACACGAACCGACGGAAATTGCCGCCGCTACCGCGTCCATACGTGACGACACCGGCGGGCGCGAAAATCACGTCGCCGACGTCGATCCACGCGTGCATTTCGCCGCTGCTGTTTTCAAAACGGCATTCCGAATACGCAGCGCGCGGCGACAAACCCAGGCTCAGCGTGTGGCTGGTGCGCTCCATTTTTCCTTCGAACGGCGAGCCATACGCATAGTCGCGCACTTCGGCACACATACCGTCGACGGCGATGCTGGCGATGACTGTGTATGCAGCATTGGGCATGGCTACTCGATCCACTCGCAATATGTTTATGAACGGTCGATTTTGAGCGTACGAATCGTATCTGGTCGCGTCAAGGCGGGTGGGTATGCCGAATAGGGCGGCGAAATATAACGATGTCCGCTCAGAAAGATACTTTTCGGATGCTATCCGCACTTCGATGGTTATGATGATTTGTACGGTTAATTGAACGTCTTTTGTTATCGAAGGCTTTTTGTCATCGAAGAGTCGGACACGGAAAAATAATATGTCTCCACAGTTCGATGTGTTGATTCGCGGCGGCACGGTCGTCGACGGCAGCGGCGCAGAGCCGATCGTTTGCGATGTGGCGATCAAAAACGGTCGCATCGCCGCATTGGGCAAAAATCTCGGTTCGGCAAGCGAAACGATCGACGCCACCGGCATGCTGGTCACGCCGGGCTTTGTCGATGTGCACACGCATTACGATGGCCAGGCGACTTGGGAAAACCGGCTGGTACCGTCATCGGCGCACGGCGTTACCACGGCGGTCATCGGTAATTGCGGCGTCGGCTTTGCGCCGTGCAAACCGCATCAGCGCGAATTGCTGATCAACTTGATGGAGGGCGTCGAAGACATTCCGCACCAGGTGCTGGTCGAAGGGCTGCCGTGGAGTTGGGAAACCTATCCCGAATATCTGGCGCTGCTTGGCTCGCGCGAGTACGACATGGATATCGCCAGCTACGTTCCGCACGCAGCGCTGCGCGTATACGTGATGGGGCAGCGCGGTGTCGATCGCGAACTGGCCACCGAGGACGACATCGAGCAGATGGCGCGCATCGTGCGCGAAGCAATGGATGCCGGTGCACTCGGCTTCGCGACGTCGAAAATGCTATTGCACCGATCCAGCGATGGCACGCCGATTCCAACACTCGCTGCGGGCGAGGATGAGTTACTCGCACTCGCGATGGCATTGAAAGCGGCGGGTAAGGGTGTGATTCAGATGGTCGGCGATCTACACGATCAACTCGGCGCGACCGCGCAAATGCGCCGCCTGGCCGAGCAATCCGGCCGGCCGCTGACGTTCTCGACCGGCACCTCGAATCGTAGCCCGGCGATGTGGCCGCAATTGCTCGACATCATCGAAGCCGCGAATCGCGATGGTGTGCAGATGAAAGCGCAGGTGTTACCGCGTGCAATCGGCATGTTGCTCAGCCACGAGCTGACAATGAATCCGTTTTACACGACCTCGACGTATCGCGAGCTCGCCGCGCTTCCGCTCGATACGAAACTGGCGGCGTTGCGCAAACCTGAGGTGCGCGCGCAGATACTCGCCGAACCGGTCGATCCGAATCCGACCAATGCGCTAGGTATGCTAGTGCGCGATTTCGAATTCATGTTCGAACTCGGCGATCCGCCGAACTACGAACCGCCGCCTGAACACAGCATCGCAGCGCGCGCGAAACGCCAGGGAATTACGCCCGAAGAGTATGCTTACGATTTGATGCTCGAAGGCGAGCGCGGCAAACCACTGTATCTGGCAATGGCGAATTATCCGCACGGTAGTCTCGACGACGTTCAGCAGATGCTGAGTCATCCCGATGTGATTCCCGGCCTCGGCGATGGCGGCGCCCATTGCGGCATTATCTGCGATGGCAGTTATCCGACTTTCATGTTGACGCACTGGGCACGGGATCGCAGTCGCGGTGAAAAATTTGCGTTGCCGAAAGTGGTGAAATGGCTGACGAACGATGCCGCGAATGCCGTCAGCTTGCGCGATCGCGGATTGCTTGCGCCGGGTTACAAGGCCGATATCAACGTAATCGATTTCGACAAACTCACGTTGCGTGCGCCGGATATTGTTTACGACATGCCCGCGAATGGGCGGCGTCTGGTGCAGCGCGCCGACGGTTACGTGGCAACGCTGCTCAATGGTGTCGTTGTGTATCGCAACGGCGAGCATACCGGCGAGTTACCGGGTCGTTTGGTGCGCGGGCCGCAGCAACATCCTGTTCAATAGTTCGCTCTTGATAGTTATCAGCGGGCGGGTTCTGCGAGGAAAAAAATAATGAACGCTAAAAACGAAGTTCCCTATTTGTTAAGAGGCGTCACGCCAATCGGCACCGACAGTAGCATGTTGGTCAGTTCGTCGAAATATCTGAATCATCCGCGTTTGCGCGAGTGGATTGCGATGATCTGTCTGCGCCGCAATGGTCCGGATTTTCCGGCACAGGCGGAAATGTATGAATTCATCGGCATTTTGAATGAAATTCGCGACTTCGATTACATCGAACATTTGTTCACCGAAGAGCGCAAGAAAAATTCAGTGCTGGATGCATGGTTCAACGAATGGCATCTGTCGAAATTCGAGGAAGATGATTTCAAACATTACGAGCCGGGCACGCTGGGCAGTATTGTGTATCGCGAAATCGTCGCAAAAAATTACGATCTGAATATTTACAAAATGCCCGAGCCGAAAACGCAGTTGGAGTATTTCAGTACACGAGCGGGGCAGACGCACGATCTCGAACATATCGTCACCGGCGGCGGCATCGATTACATGGGCGAGCTGGTGCCGTATTGGTATCGGATTACCAATCAGTTCAAACATCTGAGTGTCGAACTCGCCGGCGAATTATCGGTGATGTATCTGCTCGGCTCGTTGCGCTATACCGTGCGCACGATGCTGCATTACCCGCAATGCTGGCCGACCTGCCAGGACGCGATCGAGCGCGGTATGCGCGTAGGCCGCGAATCGGGGCCGGTGTTTCTGGCGAAGTATGAAGATGTGATGCATTTGCCGCTCGAAGAGGCACGCAAGGCGATCGGCATTGCCGGCGTCGTCGAGCGCGATACCTCCGAGATGTCTTGGGAGTGGGCCGAATTAAAAAAATAAAAAATTAACGTGGGAGATTTCATGATGGCATTTATAACGAAACCCATTGCGCCATTCGGTCTTGAACTCGATATTGACTTGCGCAAGCCGATGAGCGCGAGCGAGCAGCACGCATTTCGCGATCTGTTTTACGAAAACAGTTTGTTCGTATTTCGCCATCAGAAGCTGAACATCGACGAACAGGAGCGCGTGCTCGGTTATCTCGGCAAAGTGCTGAAAGCACAGGGCGAATATCGAATGATTTCGACCGACGGTAATCTCGGCGCCGGCGCGCTCGCGTATCACTCGGATTTATCGTTTACCGAAGAGCCATTCAAAGTTATCTCGCTGCACGCCGTCGACGTCAACGCCGGTCAAACGCATACCGATTTCGCCAACGGTATTCGCGCATTGGAAAATATGCCGATGGCGTTGCGCGAAAAAGTTGAAGGCCACACCGCGCTGGCGAGCATTAATATTCACCAATCCAAACGCGAGCTGCCGTTCAATCCACCATCGATTCTGCCGCAGGTCACGCGGCCGGCTATTATTCCGCATCCCGAAACCGGCAAGCCGATTCTGTATGTCAGCGAATTGCAGACGGCGCGCATCGATGGTTATTCGCAGCACGACAGCGACGCGCTTATCGTCGAATTATTTGCGCATTTATATGCGGACAATAATGTGTACCAGCACCGCTGGTACAACGGCGATCTGGTGATTTGGGACAACATTGCGCTGCAACACGCGCGCGGCGATATGACAGGCTGCGTACCGCGCGTGCTGCAACGCGTCTGTGTGGCCGACAAAACATTTTTCGAGTTGTGCCCGCAATTCGATCTCGAAGATCCGCGAATTAAAGCGTGGGCAGCAGGAGAATTGCTCGAAGTCTAACGTCGCGCAACGGATTGCGCGGCCCGGACTCCAGATTTAAGCGTCATCGCACGATCAATATTCAATCGCGTTCCATTTAGCCTTTCCATTCGATTTCTTTCGTCGGCAATAAGTGATTGACTCACGCAATCGCTTCAACCTACTATTTAATGCGATTGCATTAAATAGGAATTAACGAGGCATCCATGACGTTTCCCGCCGGTTTTCACAACAAATATGGTCAATGGGCGTTGGTTACCGGCGCATCGTCGGGTATCGGCCAATCGTTCGCGCGATTACTGGCAAAACAAGGTTTTTGTTTGATTCTGGTGGCGCGGCGAGCGGATCGGTTGGTCGCGTTACAGGCCGAATTGCTGCGCGAGCATGGTGCTAAATGCGAAGTGCTCATCGAAGATTTGTCCGATCCTGCCGCGATCGAGCGCATTGTCGCCGTCGCTGAAAAATTC
>CAMLJR010000062.1 GCA_946480345.1 uncultured Spongiibacteraceae bacterium | reverse complement strand
ATTGCGATGCCAGCTCGCCCAATGCAGTTTATAAATCAGCGCTTCTTTTTGCAGGCCGGCATTCGCACCGCCCGACAACATGCGCATCGCGTTGTAACGCATGATTTTCAAACCCAT
Organism: uncultured Spongiibacteraceae bacterium; assembly: GCA_946480345.1. Next base: position 15,802 of record CAMLJR010000062.1, on the reverse strand, counting down.
ATGCGCTTCGGCAATCCGCGCACGGATATCCGGGTTTTGCGACTGACCATTTTCTTTCGCGATGCGAATGATTTCGTCCAATTCGTTTTTGAACAGCATCTGCTGGCCGAGTGTCGATACGCCACGCTCGAATCCGAGCAGCCCCATCGCCACTTTCCAACCTTCGCCCGGCTTGCCGACAATATCGTCAGCGCCGCATATCGCTTCGTCGAAAAAGACTTCGTTGAACTCCGATGTGCCGGTGAGCTGTTCGATAGGACGTACAGTCACGCCCGGCTGATCCATTTTGATCAGGAAGAAACCGAGGCCATGATGGCCTTTCGATTCGCGATCGGTGCGCGCAACGACGAAACACCATTCGGATTCATGCGCGAGCGAAGTCCACACTTTCTGACCGCTGATGCGCCATTGCTGCGAAGCTTCATCAAACTCTGCTTTTGTTTTCACGTTCGCGAGATCGGAACCGGCGCTCGGTTCGGAATAACCCTGACACCAGAATTCGGTGCCGGCGACGATGCCGGGCAGAAAGCGTTTTTTCTGTTCCTCGGTGCCGAACGCAATAATCGTCGGACCGGCGAGGCCTTCGCCGATATGCCCCATGCGACCTGGGCCGCCTGCACGCGCGTATTCTTCGTGAAAAATGACCTGCTGTTCGATGGAGCAACCGCGACCGCCGTATTCTTTCGGCCAGCCGATACAGGTCCAGCCGCCTTCGGCCATCTTGCGTTCCCATGCTTTGCGCTCGTGCGAAAACATATGTTCGTCGCCGGGGCCGCCGCGAAAGCGAATCTGTTCGAATTCACCGCGCAGATTTTCACGCAGCCACGTGGCGACTTCTTCGCGGAATTTTTCGTCTTCTGCGCTGAAACTCAATTTCATAATGTCGACCTCAATCCAGCAGCTGCTTTGCCAACTGCTCGCGATGGTAGGCACCATTGCCGAGCAGGGTTTCGGAGGATTTCGCACGCTTGAAATACAACTGAATGTCGTATTCCCACGTGAAGCCAACGCCGCCAAACATTTGAATTCCGCAGCCGGCATTGAAGAAATAGGCATCGGAGCAATACGCCTTGGCGATCGCCGCCGCTTCCGGTAATTCCGCAGCAAGTTCGGCATTGCCTTCGGTCGATAACGCTTCGTGGGCGACACACGCAGCGTAATAAACCGCCGAACGCGCCGATTCCGCCTTCAACATCATGTCCGCCGCTTTATGTTTCATACCCTGAAAACTGGCGACCGGACGATTGAATTGATAACGGCCGTTCGTGTATTCGACGGTGAGATCGAGCGCCTGCTGCGCACCGCCCATTTGCTCGGCAGCGACAGCGATTTGCGCGAGTTGCAGCGTTTTGTTCAGCGCCGACCAACCCTGTCCTTCATCGCCGAGTAGAGCCGAGGTGCTCACCTCGACGTTGTTCAGAACGATTTCTGCCTGCTTGCGTGTCTGGTCCATGGTCGGCAGCCACGTGCGCGCTACGCCATTGGTATTCGCTGGCAATACGAACAGCGAAATGCCGTTTTCACCGCTGGAGTTTTTTGCGCGCGCCGCAACGATTAATAAACCCGCTGTGTGTCCATCCGGCACATAACGCAAGGTACCGTTAAGCACGTAACCGCCTGCGTTTTTTTCCCATGTCGCTTTTACTGCATCAGCACCCAGCGCTTGACCCGCGCCGCTCCATGCGAGCGTACCGGTGAGATCGCCGCTCGCGAGCTGCGGCAGCCATTCGGCTTTCTGTTCGTCGTCCGCCGCAATCAACAGCGCATTGGTCGCGAATGCCACGCTCGACAAAAACGGCGAGCACAACAGATAACGCCCCATTTGTTCGAATAACGCAACGAGTTCGACATAGCCGAGACCGAGTCCGCCGAACTCTTCAGGAATATGAATCGCCTGCCAGTACATATCGGCGGTGATGCGTTTCCATACTGAATCTTCATAACCCTGCTCGGTCGCCATTGCACGGCGCACCGCGGCGGAATCCGATACCTCGGCAAGAAACGCCGCCGCGGTATCGCGAATCATTTGTTGTTCTTCGTTGAAACGAAATTCCATAAATGAAATTACCTACGCTACGTAGCCCCATTGCTGGAATAGGGGCTGCAATTCTTTTTGCTGTTTGAATGCCTGAAAGTACAAATATTCCGGAGCCATATCGGCGCCGCTTTGCCAAACAATCGTTTTTAAGTCTTCATCTACCGTGAATTTTTCAAACTCATGCTGATTCTTTAACACGGCAAAAACCGGCCCGTTCAATGATGCGGCCAAATCAACAACACCTGAACGACCGTCGCTGAATTGCACCTCAATGCGATAGCCATCCAGATATTTTGCATTGCTCACATGAAGAAGCATTGCATTACTCCAACGGAGAAATAGGCTCCGGCATTTGATTGGAACGACACAATTCCCAATCCGTTAACAATTCATCCCTATGCAGCTCGTACCACTCCATCACATGCTGCAGCGCCCGCTTCGGGAATTTACCTTCCACTACTCCGGTCAGAATATGCACGATGATTTCAAAATCGCCATATCGCGCATGAAAGTGTGGCGGCGTGTGGTCATTCCAATACATCGAAATGACAATACCCAAAAAACGGCTGATAACCGGCATAACAACCTCCTTGTTTTATTTTCACTGAATCCATTCGCACTTCTAACACATACACTTAGTCGCGGTATTTTGCTCTAGATTTTAATTACTCAACTACCGTAAACCTTCTGCGCCGGCACAGCTTTTTTCAGAATCTCTTCGACTGCACCACCGACTTCCGCCGGCTCCCAGCGCGCGCCTTTGTCGACTTCCGGGCCTTTGCGCCAGCCGTCGGCGACGGAAATTTTTCCGCCTTCTGCTTCGAATACATTGCCGGTCACATTCGCGGCTTGTTCGGAGCCGAGCCATACCACCAGCGACGATACGTTTTCCGGCGCCCAGTAATCGAAGCTGCCGTCTTCCGGCTTCGCCATGCGCGTCGCCATCGATTCGACTGCCGTCGTCATACCGGTGCGTGCGGCCGGAGCAACTGCATTGGCGGTGATGCCGTAGCGGCGCAATTCAGCAGCCTGATTCAAGGTCAGTGCTGCGATACCGGCTTTCGCGGCGGCGTAATTGGATTGACCGATCGAGCCTTGCAGGCCCGCACCCGACGTGGTGTTGATAATGCGCGCATCGACTTTATTGCCCGCTTTCGACTGATCGCGCCAGTAGTGCACGGCATGCGATGAGATACAGAAATGGCCTTTCAAATGCACGGCCATAATGGCGTCCCACTCGGATTCGCTCATCGACGCAAACATGCGATCGCGGTTGATGCCGGCGTTGTTGACGACGACATGCAGATCGCCGAACGCTTCGATCGCTTCTTTCACTGCGTTCTCGCTATCGGCGTAATTGGTAATGTCCGAGGTATTCGCGATTGCCTTGCCGCCTTTCGCTTTAATTTCGTCGACGACTTTTTGCGCGGCTTCGCGATTGATGTCGTTGACGACGACGCTCGCACCTTCAGCTGCGAATGTCAGCGCATGTGCGCGGCCCAGACCGCCGCCGGCGCCGGTGATAATGACTACTCTGCCGTTACAAATTCCCATGAGTCGTTCTCTCTTACAGTCTTTCGATAATCGTGACGTTTGCCTGACCGCCGCCTTCGCACATCGTTTGCAAGCCGTAGCGCAGGTTCTGACGTTCCAGTTCATGCAGCAGCGTGGTCATCAAGCGCGCGCCAGTCGCGCCGAGCGGATGACCGAGCGCTATGCCGCCGCCGTTGACGTTGGTTTTTTCGTGCGGGTACCCGGTCTCTTTCAACCACGCCATGACCACCGATGCAAACGCTTCGTTGATTTCGACGAGATCGATGTCCTGCAATTTCATGCCGGCTTTTTTCAGCGCATATTGCGTTGCCGGAATCGGCGCGGTGAGCATCCAGATCGGATCGTCGGCGCGCACGCTCATGTGATGAATGCGCGCACGCGGCGTCAGGTTGTAGCGTTTCAATGCCGTTTCGGAAACGATCAGCAACGCGCTCGATGCATCGCAGGTCTGGCTCGATACAGCGGCGGTGACTTTTTCACAGCCGAATAAATATTCGAGTCCGGCCATTTTTTCGAGACTGGTCTGACGCGGCGTTTCGTCGTTTTCGACGCCTTCCAGCGGCAGAATTTCGCGTTTGAAACGACCTTCGGCGATAGCGCGTAACGCGCGATTGTGCGATTCGAGCGAATAGACTTCGAGATCGTGCCGCGACAGATTCCATTTATCGGCAATCATCTGCGCCGATTTGAATTGTGTCGGCGGCTCGGCGCCGTAGCGCTCGACCCAACCTTTCGAACCCGAGAACGGATCTTTAAAACCGAGCGGTTCCGCTGCCGTCATCGCCGACGAAATCGGAATCTGCGTCATTGTCTGCACACCGCCGGCGACGACCACATCCATCGTGCCCGACATCACCGCTTGCGCGGCGAAATGCACCGCCTGCTGCGACGAACCGCACTGGCGATCGATCGTCGTGCCCGGCACTTCCTGCGATAAACCGGCAGCGAGCCACGCGGTGCGCGCGATATCGCCGGCGAGCGGGCCAATCGTATCGACGCAGCCGAAAATCACGTCGTCGTATTCATTGTCGGGAACGCCATTGCGCTCGACGATGGCTTTCAATACATGCGCGCCGAGATCGGCGCCGTGCACATGCGCAAGACCGCCTTTGCGGCGGCCCGTCGGTGAACGAACTGCGTCGACGATATAGGCTTCGGCCATGTTGTTACCTCGTAATCAATCGTTGATCGAACACATCAAAACCTCTATTCGATCAGTGGGATTTCATGCCATCGGTCGGCAGAATGGTCAGGCGACCGAAGGTGTTTTCTGCGCCGATCAGCGCGCGTTCGTTCAGCAGCCATTCGTGCACGCGATTCTTGTGGAAGCCGGGGTCGCCCCAAGCCTTGTCAAGCGTCCACGCGCGTTTCATGAAAATGTGCAGATCGCATTCCCAGGTGTAACCCATCGCGCCGTGCACCTGCATGCTATTGCGCGCGGATAACAACGCCGCTTCGCTGGCCGCAGCTTTCGCGTGCGAGACCGCGAAATCGGCGCGGGTCGGATTGACGCTGACGGTATACGCCGCGCGATACAACGGCGAGCGTGCAAATTCGTATTTCACCGCGCAGTTTGCCAGCAGGTGTTTCATCGCCTGGAAGCTGCCGATTGGCTTGCCGAACTGCTGACGATCGGTACTGTACTGCACTGCCATCTGTACCATTCTTTCGGACAGACCAACCATTTGCGCGGCGGTACCGAGCGCACCGCGATTCAGCGATGAGCGCCACAGGTCGGCACCCTGTGTGCCGCTGCAGACGACGGTATCGCGACTCGGTGTCCAATCGATCTTGAACAGGCGACGCGAGGGATCGACGCTTTTCTGCGCGGTCAGTTTGACCTGATCGCGCGCGACCAGATGCACTTCGTCGCCATTCGGCAGCAGCAGCCAATCGGCTTTATCCGCTGCATTGACGAAGGGATTGATCCAATGTTGAACGGCGACGCGCGTTTCGCCGGTAGCGAGTTGGCGGAGCACATCGGCGCAGCGTTCGTTCTGCGCGGCGAGACTGGCCAGCAACGGCGTTGCGACCAGCGCGGTATTGACGATCGGACCGGGCAAAGCCACTTTGCCGCATTCCTCGGCGATCAATACGAAATCGATCGGATTCAAGCCGAGGCCGTCATATTCTTCCGGCACCAGCATCGCGGTCAGACCGAGTTCGACCATTTGCGGCCACAGGTCGTCGTCGGGATTTTCCCAGCGCTTGCGAATCGATTCCGGCGTGACTTCGTTTTGCAGAAAATCGCGCACGCTGTCGCGCAGCGCAATCTGGTCTTCGGTAAACGTGAAATCCATAATGTTCTACACCCCCACTCAGCGCGGCATACCGAGCAGACGCTCGGCAATGATATTGCGCTGAATTTCGTTGGTGCCGGCATAAATCGGCCCCGACTGCGCAAACAGGAAACCATCGAGCCATTGGCCGAGATCGGAATTTTCTTCGCCTTCGGAAATCAATTCGGCGCGGGCACCGAGCAGGCTCATCGCCGTTTCGTGCATGCGCAGATCGAGCTCGGACCAGAAGATTTTGTTCAGGCTCGCCTCGGCGCCGATCTTGCCGCCTTTGATCAACCGCGACGCGGTTTGATAGGTGCTGAGCGCGTACGACTCGGCATCCATGTAGCAGCGCACTACCGAATCTTCGATCGCGAGATCGAGAATGTCGTTGCGGCGCGAGCGATACAGTTCGACCAGACGCTTCGCCGTTTCCTGGAAGCGTGCCGGCGAACGCAGCATCAGGCCGCGCTCGAAACCGGCGGTCGACATCGCGATATGCCAGCCCTGCCCTTCGTCGCCGAGGCGATTCGATACCGGCACACGCGCGTCGTCGAAGAAAATCTCGGCGAAACCGGGCAGCCCGTCGAGCTGCGGAATCGGGCGCACGGTGACGCCCGGCGTGTTCAGCGGAACGAAAATAAACGACAACCCGTGGTGGCGCGACGATTCAGGATCGGTGCGGAAAATACAGAACACCCAATCGGCAAATACGGCGCGCGTCGACCAGATTTTCTGGCCGCTCAGCACGTACTCATCGCCCTCGCGGGTCGCTTTCGCGCGAATCGCCGCCATGTCGGAACCGGCACCCGGCTCGGACCAGCCCTGCGCCCACATTTCCTCGCCGCTGGCCATTTTGGTCAGGTAGCGCGCTTTCTGTTCGGGTGTGCCGTATTCCATCAGCGTCGGACCGAGCAGGAAGATGCCGTTCTGATTCACGCGCAGCGGCGCGCGAATGCGGTAGTACTCTTCCTCGAAAATCAGCCATTCGATGAGGTTGCAACCGCGGCCGCCGTATTCCTTCGGCCACGTGACCATACCCCAATTGCCTTTCGCGAGCGTTTTTTCCCACTCGCGATGCTGTTCGAAGCCTTCTGCGGTATCGAAGGTTTCGAGCGGCTTGGCCGGCACGTTCGCTTCGAGCCATTCGCGCACTTCGCGACGGAAGGCTTTCTGCTCTTCGGTAAAGGTTAATTCCATGCTGTTTCTCAACCCTGGAGTTTGAAATTAAAACTTCGCGTCGCGCTTCTGCACGAATGCATCGCGCGCTTCCTGCGAATCCGGCGAGGTATACGCCTCGAACGTGAAACCCTGCTCCCAGCGGTATTTGTCTTCGAGGCTGCCATCCTCGACGCCGGTCAGCGCTTCTTTCGCGAGCTGAATCATGCGCGGGCTCTTGTCGGCGATTTTGCGCGCGATTTCCAGCGCTTTATCGCGCAACTGGTCGCGCGGCACGACGCATTCGATCGAACCGAAGCGATACGCTTCTTTCGCGTCGATGAAGTCGCCGGTGAAATACATGTAACGCACTTTCTGCACCGGAAACAGACGCTGCAAATGCGCACCGCCGCCCATTGCCCCACGATCGACTTCGGGCACGCCGAAACGTGCGCATTCGGATGCTACGAGAATATCCGCCGCGCCCGCGATGCCGATGCCGCCGCCGAGCACGAAACCGTGTACCGCAACGATCACTGGCTTCGGATTCAAATGCACCGCTTTGAACGTCGCGTAATTGCCTTTATTCACGTCGACAATCTTGCTGCCATCGGCGGCGAGTTCTTTGATATCGACGCCGGCGCAGAAGCCTTTGCCTTCGGCGCGGATGATGATCACGCGCACATCGTCGTTGCGGCCGAGCGCATTGATTTCATCGGCAATCGCGTACCAGCCATGGCTGTCGAAGGCATTGACCGGCGGCTTGTTGAACACCATTTCGGCGATGCCGTTGTCGATAGTGGTTTGAAAGACCATGTTTCGAATTCTCCGAATGACTATTTACAAAGCACGGACAGACGAACTTCTGCCTGCGCAACGATCGCCGCCACCAGCTCGGCGCAGCTCGGAATATCGCCAATCGCGCCAGCCACCTGGCCGCCCGGCAGAATGCCCTTGTCCGGATGGCCCAGCACCATCGCTTCCTGAATCATCATCGGCGCATTCGCCGACATCATCGTCTGACCGAGACTCAAACCCTGCGCCTTGCGCATCGCCATGGCCGAACCGAGCAGACTGAAAATCGAGGCGCCGGTCATTTTGCGATAGGCCAAACCATTGCGTAGCGCGATCATCAGCATGCCGAGCGAGCCGGTATTTTCCAGCTCTTTCAGCGTTTCATTCAGCAGCATGCGTTGCGGCAAGCCATCAAGCTTTTCGCTGACGATCATGTCGGTCGGCTCGCACGAGATGTAACGCGACTTGGTCGCCTCGGGCACCGGACTTTCCTTCGTCAACAGGAAACGCGTGCCCATCGCGATACCGGTGGCGCCATACGCCAATGCGGCAGCAAGACCGCGACCGTCGCGAAAACCGCCCGCCGCAACGACGGGGACATTCACAGCGTCGAGGACCTGCGGCAGCAGAATGGAGCTCGCTATCGCGCCGGTGTGACCGCCGCCTTCGCCGCCCTGCACCACGACCGCGTTCGCGCCGAGTTGAATCGCTTTCTGCGCATGCTTGACCGCGCCGACCGTCGGAATGCAGACCACGCCGCCGTCGCGCAATTTGGCGATCGTTTTCGCATCGGGGCCGCGACCGTAACTGCAGGCGCGTACCTTGTGCTTGATGATCAGATCGACGATTTCCTTCGCGCCCGGCTGGAACATATGGAAATTCACGCCGAACGGTTTGTCGGTCAACGCTTTGATTTTGAGGATCGATGCGTCGACCTCGGCGGGCGTCATCACGGCGGCGGCGAGAAAGCCGAATGCGCCGGCATTGCAGCTCGCCGCAACCAGCTCAGCGGTGGCCACCCAGCCCATCGCGGTTTGAATGATCGGATAGTCGCAGCCGAGTAAATCGCAAAGAGGAGTACGCAAGCTGGTCATGCGTTCAGCCTTTCACTTGGCTGGCGCGCAGATTGTGCGGATCGAGCTTCGCGATAATCGCGAGCTGCTCGGCAGTCGGCACCGGCGTGGTGCCAAGATTGTCGATGACCGCCAGCTCGAAACCGGTGTTCTCCCGAACTTGCTCCAGCGTCACGCCGGGGTGCAGCGAAATCACGCGGATCTGATGGTTCGGGCCACCGAAGTCCATCACGCACAAGTTGGTGATGATGCGACCTATCTTGATGTCGTCGAGTTTGTAACCCTTCGGCAGACGCGCCGGGTTGTAGCCGATCGACGCCACCATGTCGCATTCGTCTTTCTCGACAAACACGTTCTTGCTATGCCCGGGCACGAAGAACGAGTTGCCGTGGCTGATCGAATTGCCGGGAAAGCCGCGCACACCGAGCATCATCGTTTTCGGCTTGTCGTAGGTACCGCCGAGGCAGGAAATGTTCGCCTGACCATAACGGTCGATCTGCGTCGGGCCGACCAGGGCGTGGCGCTTGCCGCTCCACACGTTGTCGAAAATACGCGAGAAGCCCATCCACGTTTCGCGCTTCGGCTCGTAGCCATTGCGCTTGCCGAGCGGTACCGGCTCGGAGACGACGAACGCTTCGGAATCGGTCATCAGCAACAGCGGATTTTTGGTCGACATCGACAAGCTGGCGCCGAGACGCGGGATTACGCCGATACCGGTGGCGAGCACTTCGCCCGCGTTGTTCCAGCATTCGGCGGCGGCGACGACTAACAGGTCAGCCAGCGTGTAATTGGTTTCGCTCATTCTGGTTCCCCTTCCTTAAAACTCTTTTTTTTCAAAATACGGGCAGCGGTAGTTTTTTGATGGCATCGGCGCCACCGACTTCGGCGAGATATTGCTCTTCGGTCACAGCGACATATTTGTCGAAGTAGCCTTGCCAGCCGCCTTCTTCTTTAGCCGTTGCGGTATACGCATTGAAATGCGCGGTGTCGAAACCGTACAGCGGTGCGCATGAGGTCGGGTGTGCGCCGCAAGGAATGTGCACGACACCAGTTGTCTCGCTGCGCTCCCAGAATACGTAGCGCGACTCTTCGGCGTTTTGATGGAAATAGCTGGTATCGACCAGTTCGTCGCACGATGCGAAGGTTTTTTCCGCTGCACGCACCATCAGGTCGTCCATGTACAAATCCGGGCCCTTAACCTGGCACACGCCGCGCTCGTCCGAGCGGTCGACATGAATCAATGCGACATCGAGTTTCAACGCCGGCATTGCGACCCACTCTTTATCGTCGTACGGCGAGTCGATCACTTTGATGTCTTTGTTGACCTTGACGACATCGGTGCCGAGGCCGATCGGCGTCGGAATGTACGGCGCGTTAATGCCGGCGGCTTTGAGGCCGAGCAGCATCATGCCTTCGTCGATTTCCATCACTTCGATGGCACCGCTTTGACGCGCTTTGCGGAAGTACGGTTCGAGCGGAATGAAATCGAGTGACACGAACGCGAAGATCACCTTCTTCACTTTGCCGGCTGCGCACAGCATGCCGACATCGGCGCCGCCATAAGCAACCACGGTCAGGTCTTTAACGTCGGAACGCAGCAACTCGCGTATCAGTGCCATCGGCTTGCGACGCGGACCCCAACCACCGATACCGATGGTCATGCCATCTTTGATCTGCGCAACGGCAGCCGCTGCGGAAAGCACTTTACTCATGACGATCCTCGATCTTTTGGACGTGTGAATTCGAATGGAAAAACCAGGTGTTGCGGGGCCGCGAAGAAATCTGCCAAGCTCCGCCGGCGTGGTTAGCGACAGCTCGCAAATCCACTGGTGTGGCTGCTTGCCGCGAGCATGCGCGGCAAGGGTCAAAAAGCTGCGGCGATTATGCGAGCCACCTCCCGGACACTCATCGTCCATGAGGACTATGACTTTAGCGGGGCGATCCTTTAGCTTGGCCGCACCCAGAATGACCCCTTTCCCACCCCGTTTTTGATAAGACTGACGATGCCTCAATCTCCATTGCGCAATGACACTATTCCCGCTCTGATCGACGCCGCTGCGACCCGTTTTGGCGCCGCGATTTATCTGCACGACGGCGATGCGCAAATCAGTTTCAGCGATCTGCGTGCGCAGACACGCCGAGTCGCCGCTGCGCTGATCGCGCAAGGCATAAAGAAAGGCGATCGTGTCGCAATATGGGCGCCCAATATTTATGAATGGGTAATCGCCGCCTACGGCATACAAACCATCGGCGCGATCCTGGTTACGTTGAACACGCGCTACAAGCGCAGCGAAGCCGGATACATCCTGCAAAAGAGCGCGGCAAAACTGCTGTTTTGCATCGATAACTTTCTCGATTGCGATTATCCGGCGATGCTCGACGACGAGGATTTGCCGGCACTGCAAAAAATCGTCTTGCTGAAACCGCAATCGCAGCGCCACACCGCATGGCAGGATTTCCTCAAATCAGGCGATGCCGTCAGCGCCGCAGAACTTGACGCACATATCGCAGCGGTGAGCGGCGGCGATACCGCCGATATTCTGTTCACCTCCGGCACCACCGGCGCACCGAAAGGCGTCATGGCCGGCCACGCGCAAAACCTGCGCACCTACCATTACTGGTCGAGCGTGATGGGACTCGAAGCCGGCGATCGCTACCTGATCATCGGGCCGTTCTTTCATAGCTTCGGCTACAAAGCCGGCTTAGTGACCTCACTGATGTCGGGCTGTACCGTGTTTCCGCATCAGGTGTTCGATACCGCGAAAATCCTGCAGCGCATTCAGGACGAACGCATCACCGTGATGCCCGGCCCACCGACTTTATTTCAATCGATTCTCGCGTTCCCGAACTGGCAACAATTCGATATTTCTTCGCTGAAGCGCGCCAGCACCGGCGCTGCGGCGATTCCGGTCGAGCTGATCCGACAAATGCGGGATGTACTTAAAATCGAAACCGTTGTCTCCGCCTACGGTCTGACTGAAAGCTGCGGCACTGCGACGATGTGCCTTGCCACCGACGATGTCGAAACCATCGCAAAAACCTCAGGGCGCGCGATCGAAGGCACCGAAGTCAAATGCGTCGATAGCAACGGCCATGAAGTGGCGTGCGGCGAAGCCGGTGAAATCGTCATTCGCGGCTACAACGTGATGCAGGGTTATTTCGAAAATCCTCAAGCCACCGCCGACACGATCAAAAACGGCTGGCTGCACACCGGCGACGTCGGCATCCTCGACGAGCAAGGCAATCTGCGCATCACCGATCGACTGAAAGACATGTTCATCACCGGCGGTTTCAACGTGTATCCGGCCGAGATTGAAAACATTCTCGCGTCGCATCCGCAACTGGCGATGAGCGCCGTTGTCGGCGCACCGGATGAGCGCATGGGCGAAGTGTGTATGGTGTGGGCGGTGAAGAAATCCGGCGCCACCATCGATGAACAGGAGTTGATTCAATGGTGCCGCGACAACATGGCGAATTACAAAGTGCCGCGCCACGTTGAATTCGTCGATGCGCTGCCGTTGAACGCCTCGGGCAAAGTGTTGAAAACCGAATTGCGCGCACGCATTAAATAACAACTTATTTATCGGAGCAGATACATGGCGATCCACAGTCTCGGCTACATCACCGTTCAAGCCACCGAATTAGCGAAGTGGGAACACTACGGTACGCAAGTGCTCGGCGTTGCCGTCAACGATACGCTGAGCGCGGCGAATCCCGATTCGCTGTACTTGAAAATGGATGACCGCCCGTACCGCTTTCTGGTGCAAAAAGGCGCTGAAGATCGTTACGGCGCATCTGGCTGGGAAGCCGGCAATCCCGATTCGTTTGCACAAACCATCGCACAATTGCGCGCTGCAAACGTGGAAGTCACCCAAGGCACCGCGGAAGAAATCGCGTTGCGTCAGGTGCAGGATCTGGTGAAGTTCAAAGACCCGTCGGGCAACCAGCACGAATTATTCTGGGGCGCGATTTCGAATTTCGGCCGCTTCATTTCACCGATCGGCGTGCAGGGTTTCGTCACCGGCAACATGGGTGTCGGCCACACGGTATTGCCGGCCGCCGAATTTGACGCGACAGTGAAATTTTTCACCGAAGTGCTCGGCTTCGGCTTGAGCGATCTGATGAAAGTGCGCTTCACGCCCGATCCGAACGAACCGGAAAAACGTCTGTATTTCCTGCACTGCAATAACCGTCATCACAGCCTCGCGCTGTTCGAAATGGCGGTGCCGAGCGGTTGCGTGCATGTGATGATCGAAACCTGCGCGATCGATGAAGTCGGTCGCGCACTCGACCGGATGAAAGCGAGCGGTACCAAACTCACCGGCACGCTCGGCCGACATGCGAACGACCACATGGTGTCGTTCTACATGCTTACCCCGGGCGGCTTCATGATCGAGTACGGCGCCGACGGCATGGTGGTCGATGACTGGAGCAAATACTCGTCGTTCCAAAGCACCGTCAATAGCTTCTGGGGCCACGACTTCAGCGTCGCCCAGCAGTAAATCATTCGCGTCGATGCGTATGCATCGACGCTTCTCTTTCAAAAATTTTTTCGTTTTATTTAGGACGAATGACCTGAAAAACCATTCGACAAAACCACGTTTCAGTGCCACAGGAATCACATGACCAGCGATAACTTACTCGACCCACAACATCTGATAGCGCTTGCCCGCCAGCAAACCGGCCTGCATGACTTCGACGATTTACCGATCGACGAACCCCTGCAACGCCTGACCACCGCACTGAACGAAGAAGCCGATTTAAATGCGGCGGGACGTCAAACCTGGCATCACCGTTTATTAAATATTCTTACCGGTCGCTTGCGCGCGAATGACTGGTTTAAACGCAAACCGGAAATCCTCGACGAAAAAATTGTTGCCCCGCTCGTCATCCTCGGCCTGACCCGCACCGGCACCACATTATTGCAACGCCTGATCGCCGCCGACTCGCGCTTCTATTCTGCGGCGTGGTGGGAAAACCGTTTTCCGGTGCCGGAAGCCGATGATATTCGCGGCGAAAAACGCATTGCGATGGCGAAAGCCGAAGTCGCTGCGATTCTGGAAGCGAGCCCCGAGTTGGCCGCGATTCATCCCTGGGACGCGATGGGCGCCGACGAAGACATTCTATTACTCGATCAAACGCTCTATAGCACCACTTCGGAAACCATGGCGCCGATCAAGAGCTATCACGATTGGCTCGGCCGGCAGGATATGCGCCCCGCTTATGCCTATCTGAAAAAAATGTTGCAGTTGCTGCAATGGCAGAAAAAGCAGCGCGGTTTGAATGCCGAGCGCTGGCTGCTGAAAACGCCGATTCATTTGGGCAATGTCGACATCATCGTCGAGCAATTTCCCGATGCGCAATTCATTCAGACGCACCGCGATCCGCTGCAAACGCTGCCCTCGTACGCGAGCATGATCTACAACCTCTGGCATGCAGGCACCGATAAAGTCGATGCCGATCTCGCCGGTTATATCGGCGGTTCGGTGATGCATCGCGATTTGTATCGCTGCATGGCCGCGCGCGAAAAATTGCCGGCGAATAAATTCTTCGATGTCGATTTTCGCGAAACCGTGCGAGATCCGGTCGGCTTGATCGGGCGCATTTACGAGCACTTTGGCATGCCGATGACGGACAAGGCGCGGCAACAAATTCAAGCGTATATGGATAGCAATCCGCGCGAAAAACGCCCGCCGCACAATTACACGCTCGAACAGTTCGGTTACAGCGAAGAAGGTGTGAAAGCGGATTTTCGCGAGTATCGCCAGCGCTATATCACAGGAGAAAAATAATCATGTTGCTGAAAGATAAAATCGTCGTCGTTTCCGGTATTGGTCCAGGGCTTGGCGTCAAACTCGCGGTCGAGGCCGCGCGTGAAGGTGCCAAGGGTTTAGTCATTGCCGCGCGCACCGCCGCCAAACTTGATGATGCCGAGCAACGCATTCGCGAACTGGGTTTCACTACCAAAATTCTCAAGGTGCCGACCGATATCAGCGATGCCGCGCAATGCAAAAACCTCGCGGATAAAGCCGCTGCCGAATTTGGCCGCATCGACTGCCTAATCAACAGCGCATTCATGCACGGCAATTTCGAACCGATCGCCAACGGCGATTTGAATTTATGGAAAGAAATATTCAACACCAACGTGGTCGGCTCGATCGAACTGAGCCGCTGCTGTGCGCAACACATGAAGCAAGGCGGCGCCATCGTGATGATCGGCACAATGGCAACCATGAAACCGTTCCCCGGTGAAGGCGGTTACGCCGCAGCGAAAGGCGCTTTAATGACGGCGATGAAATACCTCGCGCTGGAACTGGGTCCGCAAAATATTCGCGTCAATGCCACCCGCATGGGCTGGATGTGGGGCGTGCCGGTGCAGGGCGCGCTCGAAGGCATGGCGCAGGCACAAGGCATCACGCTCGATCAGGCCGTGGCCGGCGTCGCACAGAACATCGCGTTACGCCGCATCGTCACCGACGACGAATGCGCCCGCGCCGCGCTGTTCTTAGTTTCGGATTACGCCTCGGCAATCGCTGGTGCGGTGCTCGATGTGAATGGTGGTGAATACATCCCAGCGTAACCCTACTACTCAAGATCGGCTGCCTAAGCGTAGCGAGCGAAGGCAGGTTACGCACGGCCGGAGCACACGACTGCACGGATGCAGTCGGTAGAGCGACGCAGGAGCCAAAGCCGGGGAAGCGGAGCATACACGTCAGTATGTGAGCATTCCGAGCACCGCTCGCGCCCATGCCCGCCGAGCGCACGACTGCATGGATGCGGTCGGTAGGGCGACGCAGGATGCCAAAGCCGAGTAGCTTAGGCCGCCGATCTTTCCCTCATATGCGGTATGTTCGGTCAAGGCCCCTTTGTTATGATCCGGCTCAAATTCCGATAACCGGCAGGAC
>CAMLJR010000061.1 GCA_946480345.1 uncultured Spongiibacteraceae bacterium | reverse complement strand
AGCAAGCGCAACGCGAGCATCAATGCAGAGCTGCCCGAGTTCACCATTACACCGTACTTATGGCCGAGCAATTTGGCACAACGATCTTCGAACGTTTGGACCTGCTCTCCCACCACCATGCTGGTTTTCATCACATTAACAACGGCATCGATTTCCTTTTGATCGAGCATTGCGCCGCCGTATCGAACTTCGCGCTTCGGAATCATTAGCAACCTCTTAGTAATAAATTGCACAGCGCTAAACCATGCGTGAAAAATTATTCAAGTGAGAATCGTGGCGCAGCATAGCCGCGTCGATTCGGGTGAGCACCTACCGAGCTGCTCAAAAACAGGGCTAGAATGCTCAACGCTCGACGCCATCGGCGTCCGTTATGCCAATGCATGCATATAACACGAGGTTCCATAACTAAATGCAGAAGCGCGTATCCAAAGCCCAACTCAACAGTATCTCCGGCAGTGCCGCTGCGGCGTTATTGCAGGAAACGATAAACGCAGGTGGCGATGCCGCGCGGTTGCTCGCGCACGCACATCTGCGTTGCTCCTTCGAGGATTTACGCAGCGGCAAAATCGCGTCGATTCCACGTTCGCATTTCGCCTTGCTGAGTCGCGAGTGCATTGCGATTCTCGAACGGCACGCGTGCAGTTTCAGCGATCACGCGCCGATGGAAAAAGACGATTTCGAAATGCTGTGCTATTGCCTGATCAACTGCAAAAACTTGCAGGAAGTGATTTTGCGCGCTGCCACTTTCTGTCGCATGTTACGCGGCCGCGCCGGCGAATTATCGCTGCAGCGCGATGCATCCACCGCCACTTTCGTGATGGCCACTCAGCGCGGTAAACATACGACGAGCGGATTACTTTCCGATCTGCTCGGGCTCACGGCATACCATCGTCTATTCAGCTGGCTGATCGGCGAGACCATCGACAATGGCGGCCTGCAAATGCACTCTCCCGAGCTGATCGGCGCCGAAACGATACTCGAATTGTTTCATTATCCAGTGACTTTCGACGCACCGAACAATCAGTTTTCTTTTGCTGCGCAATATTTGGAAAAGCCGGTTATCCGGTCATATCAGGAACTACTGGAACTACTCAAGTTTTTTCCGTTCGATTTGATTTCGACCGATCTGCACATTCAAAGCCTGCAGGAAACACTGCACACGATTATCAAATCGCGCATGTTGCAGCGCGAACCCATGCCGACGCTTGCGCAGCTCGCGAGCCTTTTCAACGTCAGCAACGCGACGTTACGTCGCCGACTCGATGACGAGAAAACGTCGATTTCGATAATCAAGGAAAAATGCCGGCACGACTGGGCTAAAGAATTACTGCATCAGACCAATATCACGCTGGAAGAAGTGGCCGACAAACTCGGCTTCAGCGATGCCGGTGCATTTCGCCGGGCATTTAAATCGTGGACAAACATGACACCATCGGATTTTCGACGCTTATTGGCGCAACCTCAAAATCCCTCTGTGCCGAGCATCCCTTCATACGCAGTCCATAAAAAGTCCCGGCGGGCGATGAACGGCAAACTCGATAAAGACTGGGCTATGCCTGTCACTTCGGCGTTATCGCCCGACCAGCTATCGCAATTGATCGGTCTGATTTACGAGGGCTTGTTCGAACCGGTACCGTGGACTCGCGTGCTGCGCTGGTTAAATACCGCGTTTAACGCAAGCTGGTCTGTGCTCGTGTTGCGCCCCGCATCGCGCGAACGGCCTTCATTGATCATTCAGGCCAGGTATCAGCAGGTCGAAGTCTCTTCGGCGGATTACACGCTGTTCGATATTTATTCGGCAGATCCGTTTACAAACTTGCCGAAAGATCGCATCACGACACCCGAAGAGTTTCTCGGTGCGGAGCAATGGTACAGCAGCGATTTTTATTGCAACTATTTGCAGGCTCACGATTGTCATTATCAAATCGGCGCGGATTTTCGCTCCGACGATCATTCCGAATGCCGTTTTCGCATGTGTAAAACCGATCAAGCCGGTGCATTTACCGATATCGAAAAAGAACTGTGCGCGCTTTTACTGCCCCATTTCAAACGCGCTGTTTATTTGCATTCGCGAATGTATACGGCCGAAGTCGAGAAAAAATTATTTCAATCGGCGTTTGACCGCATGCAGATCGGCACGATTGTGCTCGACGAAACGGGTTCTGTATTAACGACTAATAACGTCGCCGATGAGATACTCGCGAAAAAAGCCGAGCTGTGGACAAGCAGCAATGTCATTCACGTCCGCCAGCACGAAGCAGAAAAACAACTGCAAAGCGCTATCAGAAACGCCATGGCCGCCGACGAACCAGCTATAAGCGCATTCTCCATTGCGCGCATTGACGGCGGCCATTGGAAAATTTTGGTAAAAAATATTCCCGGCGCTCCGCTCGTCGAAGGCAATCATCGCCCTGCCGTTGCGATTTTTGTGCATGACTCAGACTTCAAATCCGCGCCGCCGGTTGATATTTTGCGCACGCTATTCAACTTCACGCCTGCCGAGGCGACGTTCGCCAAGTTATTGGCCGAAGGTCTTACACTCGACGAAGCCGGTGCCCAGCTCGGCATCAGCAAAAACACGGTGAAATCGCGCCTGCGGTCGATCTTTGCGAAAACCGGCGCAACGCGGCAATCGTCGCTAATTCGTATGTTGCTGGATACGATGGTTTCTCTATAGCACCTCCTGATTAATACGCCCCTCACGACTTATACGCCACTCACTCTGCACCCGTATGGGTGTTGTTAGTTCTTTCCGATTTGCGGAAAAATCATTGCACGCCCAGTGCATGCCAAACTTTACCTAAGGAATAGCGATGAAAGTCCGTGTCGATCTGCACGTATGCCAGGGTCATGCGCGCTGCCAGGAAATCTGCCCCGAGGTATTTTCCACCGACGATGTCGAAGGCAAATGCGTGCTGTTAATGGAGCGTGTACCCGAACATCTGCAAGCCAGCGCAGCTCGCGCCATACGCAATTGCCCGGAAGGCGCGCTGAGCTTCAGCGACGAATAAGAAATCGGATCAAATACCGGAGATTAACAATGAACACCGCAAGCAACTGGCATGTGCCAGCGCATATTCCGCCGGAATTGGTGGTCGATTTCGATCTGTTCGATATTCCCACAGGCTTAAAAGATCCTCTCGAAAAATGGCACAGTCTCGCTAGATCGAATGTACCGAAAATTTTTTGGTCGCCGCGTAATGGCGGGCATTGGACGTTCCTCGACTACGAAGATATTCGCGAGGGCTATCGCAACTACGCGTTGTTTTCGAATCGCAATACGCCGATTCCGCCCGTGGAAAACTGGCCGGTGTTTCAACCGCAGAGTGTCGATCCGCCCGACCACAGTAAATTTCGCAGTTTGCTGGCGCCGCTATTTACGCCGAATGCGATCAAGAAACTGGAAGACAACGTGCGTACCCGCACGCGCGATTTAATCGATCAATTTGCCGATAACGGGAAATGCGATTTCGTACGCGATTTCTCGGGCATTCTGCCCACTGGATTGTTCATCGATCTGATGGGCATGGATCAGTCCCGGCTGATCGAATTCATGCAACTGGCCGACACCTTCATGCGGGTCGAAACGCCGGAAGGAAAAATCCAGAACGTCGCCGACATCTACGCAGTGCTCGAAGACGCACTCTCGCAACGCAAACAGAAACCGCCGAACGACGACATCATGAGCGTCTTATTGAGGGCACGCGAGCCTGACGGCAGCCCCTTCCCGCACGAGGAAATCATCAACTGTATGTTTCTGCTATTCGTCGCCGGTCTCGATACCGTGACCAGCACGATGACATACATCTGGCGCTATCTGGCGCGTACACCCGGCGCGCGTGAGCACATTCGCGACAATTTACAAAACAGGGAAGCTTTGAATTGCGCGATCGACGAACTGTTTCGTATCAATGCCGTATCGAATATTTATCGGCGCGTTGCGAAAGATGTCGAATACAAAGGTATCGCGATGAAGGCGGACGAAAAAGTAGTGCTGCCGAACACGGTAGCGAATCGCGATCCGAATATTTTCGACAAGCCGGAAGTTATCGATCTGGATCGCAAAATCAATGCGTATGTTACTTTTGGCCTCGGGCCACACCGCTGCATCGGCTCGCATCTGGCCAAAGCCGAAGTAATCATTGCATTGCAGGAATGGTTGCCGCGTATACCGGAATTCCACATCGACGAGCGCGAGCCAATCGATATTTTCGCCGGACCAGTAATGGGCTTTCGTAAATTACCGCTGGTTTGGAGTAGAGGAAAAGAATAACGCGCCGACCGCTAGCTAACGTTTGCTAGGTATTCCATAAATCATCGAGATGCGTGAGTCCCCATTTTTCGGCGGACTCGCGCGCGACGATTTTATCTTCGCAATGCCGATCCGATAAATCGATGATTTCCGGCATGAACTGACAACGCGATTTCGTCGAAAAAAACACCTTCACTTTCGGCGTCACCAGCGATTTCGGATGTTGCTCGATCACCACACCGAGCTTGCCCGACTCCATCCGCACCAGAGAACCGATGGGATAAATGCCGAGACTTTTGACAAAGGCCTGATAAATCTTCGTATCGAAATGCCCATTCCACTCCGCCATCCGCCGCAGTGACTCGGCTGGGTCCCAGCCGTTTTTATACGGTCTGTTCGAAGTGATTGCATCGTACACATCACAAACTGCACCCATTTTCGCGAACAGCGAAATTTCCTTGTCACGCAGCCCTTTCGGATAACCGCTGCCATCAATTTTTTCATGATGATGCAGACACACGTCGAGCATCATGTCGCTGGCGCTTTGACTTTGCTTCAACAGACGGGAACCGTGTTCGGGGTGCGCTTTAACGGAAATGAATTCGACGTCAGTCAAACGGCCCGGCTTATTGAGGATATCGAGCGGCACCATCGCTTTGCCGATATCGTGCACCAGCCCTGCCATGCCGGCCTCGCGCACCAGCTCTTCGCTCAACTCCAACTGCCGCGCTAGCGCAATCATCAATGCGCATACCGCAACAGAATGCATGTACGTGTATTCGTCCTTATTTTTCAGCCGAGCCAGACTGATTAATGCACCGCTATTGCGCGCTACGGAATTGGCAATTTCTTCGACGAGCGGTTTCATATCTTCGACTTCGATCGCCTTGCCCATACGAGCCTCGGCAAACATCGTTATCACCGCTTCCTTCGATTTATCCAGAATGCGTTTTGATCGGCGCAACTCATCGCTCATCGATTCGTGTTGCATTGGTGCGGATGCCACAGGCTCAGCGATTATTTTGACGTCGGCAATCGTTTGATCGACATCATCGCTATCGCTAGCGACATCAACGTCGAGCCCCTTCTGCACGTCGATGCATATGCGATTAATGGCGGATTTCTTTAACAGCAGTAGATCTTCGCGACTATCGAGCAAAAAATGCGTGCGCCAAAACGGATGCTCCAGCCAGGAGCCGCCAAACTTGACGACAAACATGCCGATGCGTAGCTGCTTTTTATGAATCCACTTTGCTGCCATGGGTTTCGACGCTTCTATTTTGAATCTTTTATTGATGCTTCAATGTAGAGATTTTGCAGTAGTGATGACTTTGCAATCGTAGTGACTTTGCAATCGTAGTGACTTTGCAATAGTAGTAACTTTGCAATATGAATTGCGCTGGTATTTACATCATGTCTTGGTTTTACTGCATGTGCATTGGTTTAACGTCATGTGCTTTGATTTATGTCATGTATAGTGACGCTGCTTATCCTGATACATCCGGATATCGGCGATATAAAGCAGTGTTTCCAGCGTTGCGCCATCGTCGGGGAAAATCGCACAGCCAACCGATGCGCCCACACGCAACTCGGTGTTGCCGAACATTACCGGCAAATTAATAGCCTTGCGCAGACGCACAATTAAATTATCGATTGCCTGCGCATCGCCTTCTTCAAGCAGGATCACTAACTCATCGCCACCCCAGCGACCGATAACATCGGCGGCGCGCAATTCATTCGTCAATCGTTCCGCTACGACCGATAACAACGCATCGCCGGCGCGATGACCATGCGTATCATTGATGTACTTAAATCGGTCGAGATCAATAAACAACAATGCGCAATGTTGGTCCGATTTGCGCCTGCGTTCGAGGATCAATTCGAGCGAGTTTTCAAGTGCACGACGATTCAACAATTTTGTGATTGGATCGATGCGCGACACGTTGTACAACTTATGTCGATGGTATTGCGTCAGGTAAGAAAAATAGCCCAACAACGCACTTATCGTTAAAGCAATGACATCGAACAATAAGCGTTCGCGCAGCAGCGGCTGGTTGTCGATCGGATGCACGGCATATTGCCATTCGACTCCGGGCACGGCAGCAGTCACGATGATCGAATGTTTATCGTTAAACAATGAAGCGTCGCCCCACACTACGCCGTGACTGAAATCGCTGCTGCGGATTGCATACGAATGCGCGCTGCCGCCCGCCTGCTGGAACAGCGCCTGCGCATCGATCACCGTCGATACCAACCCCCAGTATTTGCCATCGATGAAAACGGGCACACGGTAGACCAATGACAAGCCGCCTTGCACCAGCGGCACGGGCCCAGCCAAAACGCTGGTTTGCGTTGCTATGGCGCGTTCGATGGTAGGCCATTGCCGGTCTTGAGCACGGTAATCGATGCCCAACACTTTTTCGTTACCGGGCAGTGGATATACATATTCAACGCGATAACCAACCGCAACCGCGAAGTTATGGATCTGATGAGTTTTGGAATAAAGCTGCTGAAGAAGTGCGCTGACTTCGGCTGTCTCGATATCGCCGCGCTTGATCTCAAGATAGGCAACGAGCGCTTGCGTTAAATTAAATACCGCACTCAGCTCGCGGTCGACCCGCGCTCGCAGCTCGCTTGCGGCGACGGCAGTTTGAGTCTGCCGCAACGATTCGTCGGTGCGCCATAACACGCGCTGGCGCCACTCAAGCGTGGAGAAAACCAAAATAAACACTCCAACGCCAACAATGCGCGCAAAACGCAAACTGCTTGGAAGGTTCAATTGGAGCGGCACGTTTGCTGACGGCTTCTCTGTTTGTGAGGGTCTATCCGGTCCTGAAAAAGTGCGCGACCTGTTCTAACAGTTTCGCCAAGCGGCGCTGTCCCTGCCAGAGGATACTAGTGCAGCAATCGGGTATGAGCAATTAGTTTGCGGCAGCAAACTAAGCCGGCATGGCTTCCGCGTGAAAGCGGATATGATCCTCAATGAACGAGGCGATAAAAAAGTAACTGTGATCGTAGCCGGGCTGACGGCGCAACAACAATTGCTGCCCCGATTGCTGAGCGGCGCGCTCAAGCTTTTCCGGCTGCAACTGCGTCGAAAGAAATTCGTCGGCTTCGCCCTGATCGATCAATATGGGATAAGGCAACGAATTACGCGCCAGTAATTCTGCCGCATCGTGCTGCTGCCACCCCTCTCGATCGTCCCCCAGATAAGCGCTGAACGCTTTTTCTCCCCACGGGCATTGCGATGGCGCGCAAATGGGCGCGAAAGCTGAAACCGAGCGATAACGCTGCGGATTTTTGAGTGCGATGGTCAGCGCGCCGTGGCCGCCCATCGAGTGGCCGAAGATTCCCCGCCGCTGACTGTCGAGCCCCAACTGCGCTTCAAGCGAATCCGGCAGTTCGTCAACGATGTAGTCGTACATACGAAAATGCGAAGCCCATGGTGCTTGCGTCGCATTCAGATAAAAACCGGCGCCCTGCCCCAAATCCCATGCCGCATCGTCGGCAACGCCTTCACCGCGCGGGCTGGTATCCGGCGCGACGATCGCCACGCCGAATTCCGCTGCATAACGCTGAGCACCGGCTTTGGTGACAAAGTTCTGATCGTTACAGGTGAGCCCCGACAACCAATACAACACCGGCACCTCGCCATGCTCGGCCGCCGGCGGTAAAAAAATCGACAACGTCATTTCACAATTCAATGCACTCGATCGATGCCGTAGACGATGCTGCCAGCCACCGAAGCATTTATTCGACGCGATGAATTCCGACATCAGAATGTCACCACCGAGCGAATACTTTCGCCGCTTTTCATCAAATCGAATGCGCGATTGATATCGTCGAGCGGCATCGTATGCGTAACAAATTCATCGACCTTGATTTTTCCGTCGAGATAATTTTGTACGTAACCCGGTAATTGCGAGCGGCCTTTGACGCCGCCGAACGCACTGCCGCGCCAGACACGGCCTGTCACCAGCTGAAACGGTCGCGTCGAGATTTCCTGACCGGCACCCGCGACACCGACGATAGTCGATTCGCCCCAACCTTTATGGCAGCACTCCAACGCGGCGCGCATCGTGTTTACGTTGCCGATCGCTTCGATGCTGTAATCGACGCCGCCATCGGTCAGGTCAACAATGACTTGTTGAATCGGGCGATCGTAATCTTTCGGATTAATGCAGTCGGTAGCACCGAGCATTTTCGCCATCTCGAATTTCGACGTGTTGATATCGACGACGATAATGCGCGACGCGCGTGCGAGCACAGCGCCCTGCACTGCACTCAAACCGACGCCGCCCAAACCGAAGATCGCCACCGTCGAGCCCGGCTGCACTTTCGCGGTATTCAACACCGCACCGATGCCGGTCGTGATACCGCAGCCCAGCAAACACACTTTATCGAGCGGCGCGGCTTTATTGATTTTGGCGACTGCGATTTCGGGCAACACCGTGTATTCGCTAAATGTCGACGTACCCATGAAATGAAACAGCGGTTTTCCGTTAAGAGAAAAACGCGAGGTTCCATCGGGCATTAATCCGCGACCTTGCGTTACGCGAATGGCCTGACACAAATTGGTTTTACCCGAGCGACAGAATTTGCATTGGCCGCATTCGGGTGTGTACAGCGGAATCACGTGATCGCCGATGCTGACCGATGTCACGCCCGCACCGATATCCACCACCACACCCGCGCCTTCGTGGCCGAGCACGCACGGAAAAATACCTTCGGGATCGTCACCGCTCAACGTGAATGCGTCGGTATGGCACACACCGCTAGCGGCGAGTTTCACCAAGACCTCGCCGGCGCGCGGCTCCTGCACGTCGATCTCTTCAATAACTAAAGGTTTACCGGCTTCGAAGGCAATGGCGGCACGAGATTTCATTGGAGGCGATCCTGCGGAAATGAACCAGGGCCGCATCTTAACACTGCGATTTATGAATTTATCAATCGGGTCGCCGTGCATACGCCTGCATAAACAGGCCTTTTAATTTGGGATGAATATCGGGCAAACCATCGATAACGTTTTTCGCCCAATCGAAATACTCGCGCTTGCGTTCGATATTCCAACCGGTCGGCGCCTGATCGACCATGTCGCGCAAATTGCAGATTTTATCGGCCAGCTTTACCAACGTAGCGGCAGGCGACATGTGATGCGCATGATCGATCTGCAACTGTTTGCGCTGAGTTTTCGGCAGTGTTTTATCGTCGGTAACTTCGAGCACGACATCGGCGATGATCTTGCCGAAGTGCGCGCACAATTCTTCGTAAGTGGTCTGCGTGTCTTCGATCGTGTCGTGTAACAACGCGGCACAAATCACCACTTCATCGTTGACGCCTGCTTCATTCGTTAACACATGAGCCAGCGCAATAGGATGATTGATATACGGCGAGGCGTCAGCATTCTTACGCCGCTGATCGCGATGTTTGTGTGCGGCAAATGCCAGCGCCTGCACAATGAGATTGAGATCGGTAGCTGTACGCGTCATGCGGGGCTTTCTCGTAAATGTTGTGCCAGTCTATCGAGCCAAGCGGCGACTGTTAACCTGGAACGTACCTTATTGCTATCTAACGCTTCTGATCAGCGGCGACAATCCACTAACTACACACTACAACCACTAACTACAACAACCACAACCAAACACTACAACACACTGACATTTTCGACCCAAAACAATTCGCAGGCACCGGCGCCGGCATCTTCTCGCGACAGCGAACTTATCCAATGCCAACCATCGCTCGCATCGGCGCGCACGAGATAGCCGCGCATATGCACGACTTGGCCTTTGCGCACTTTGGCGATTTGACGTTCGACTGCGGCATCGGACGGAATCAAATGCATATTTGCCGCAGATGTTTCGATTTCACGCTGCGGAATCGGAAATTCCTGCACGCGCCAATGCATAAAACGACCCGATTGGCTGATATCGATGTTTTTCAGCACGCTTTCATCGGACATGCGGCCCCAACCGATACCGAAATCGGTCGGCGACAACTCGGCTTCGCGGCCCACCCGATAATCCTCGCGCGATAACACGCGCGCATCGACATCGTATTCAGCGAGGCGCGTAATGCGGTATCCCTTGAACTCGAACGGCGTCGAATCCGAGAAGCTCGTTTGTAGCGGCGCCTTCGGTGCCACAACACCAGGGCCATGCTCTACCGCGCGTTTCGACCAATGCGTGTAGCCACCCCAGGCCACAAGACCGATCAATAACCAGCGCTTCCACATAACGGAATCCATCTTTAAACATGAGCTTGCGCTCAGTATAGACAGCGTTTTAAAAACGTCAGCGACGAGGAGTTCGACGGTCGATAGTCATCGACACGATTTTTTTGCGGGGAAAAATTATTCAGCGAAAGGAAGAAAAACGGGCGACCGATCGATCGCCCGCGTCAATCTGCAATCAGTTATGCACGCCGCCGTCGACTTTGACGATTTCGCCGGTCATAAACGCCGCATCATCAGACGCCAGCATTGTAATTACAGCTGCGACTTTCTGCGGCTCACCCATAACACCATCCGGACGCGCCAGGTTGAAAAACAAACTCATATCGAGATCAGCCATACGACTGCCCTGCTCGATTACCATCGGCGTCATAATGCCGCCCGGCATCACCGCATTAATGCGCACGCCACGCTTCATGTACTCGCGCGCCAGTGCTTTGGTCAACGCGAGCACGCCGCCCTTGCTTGCTGAATAGGCCGCCATGTAAGGATGGCCAAAATGCGCGGAGGTCGATGCTGCGTTGACGATGTTGCCACCGGATTTTTCCAGATGCGGCAATGCTTCGCGACACATCAAAAACGTGCCGATCAGATTGACGTTAAGCACGGCTTGAAACTGGTCCAGAGTCGTTTCGACGCTCGGCTGCGAACGCAGAATGCCGGCCATGTTGATCACCGAATCAATGCGCCCTTCCTTACTCATTACATTCGCGATGGCGTTTTTAACCGCGGTTTCCTCGGCGACGGAAGCCACCAGATAACGCGCGCTGCCGCCAGCCGCCGCTGCCTGCTCGACAGTCGCCTGCAAACCGGCCTCGTTCATATCCATACCGATCACGGTGCCGCCTTCCGACGCAATGCGAACGACAGTTGCCTGACCAATGCCGGAGCCGGCGCCTGTGACAATAACCACTTTGTCTTTAAAACGAGTCATTTGCGTCATATCGAATTTCCATGGAGAGTTATCAAGGGATGGTACGGGGATAGAAATTGAAGCAGGCGTGGATATTAATGGAAGCTGCCGCAACGGCGCGAGTATTTGTTACATTCTTAAGCAACTTTAACGTTGCCCCCTTAACGTTACATCGCAACTAGAAGGCCCTGAATCCCCATAGCTAATAATCTGCGTACAATCGGTAAACAATAAAGACCGCGCTTTTCCGGAGGGTTTTATGACCACCAATGCAGCCGTTGAAATCACCAATCTCCTTTATCGATATGCCGAATACATCGACAGCGGCGATCTCGCAGGTGCCGCAGCGCTATTCGAACATGCCCGCATTGAAACGGGTGACGATGGCACAGAAGGCGCCCCCGCCGACACGCTCGCCACCTGGGAAAAGGTCGTGCGTCTTTACCCCTGCGGAACACCGCGCACCAAACATGTCGTCACCAATCCGATTCTTGAAATCGACGAAGCTGCCGGCAAAGCAAGTTGTCGCTCGTATTACACGGTTTTCCAATCGACCGATACCTTATCGTTGCAGCCGATAGCGGCCGGTCGCTATCACGATGAATTCGAACGCGTCGATGGCAAATGGCGATTTTCGTATCGCGATTATTCACTGCTCGATTTCATCGGCGACATCAGCCAGCATCTGAAAAATTATGAGGTGTGATTTTTCAATCTGTTTTTATTCGCCATGAAGCGTTAACACCAGCGTTCGGCTGCCGCCCTCATTGCGATGCTCGCATAAATAAATGCCTTGCCACACGCCGAGATTCAGACATCCATCGGTGACAGGAATATTGACGCTAGCGCCTAGCAGACTCGCTTTCAAATGCGCAGGCATGTCATCGCTGCCTTCTTCATCGTGCGTGTAATAACTTTCGTTTTCGCGCACCGCGCGATTGAAATAACTTTCAAAATCTTTGCGAACACTCGGATCGGCGTTTTCGTTAATCGTCAACGATGCCGAGGTGTGTTTAATCAAAATATTCAGCAGGCCGATTTTTATTTTCGATAGCTCGGGTAATTGCCCGAGCACTTCATCGGTCACTAAATGAAAACCGCGTGCGCGCGGTCGCAAACGAATTTCTTTTTGTATCCACATCACCGACACCTCTTTTAGTTAGCCATTGGCTGACGTTATCGCTCGCAAGCCACTAATCGCCGAATATGTCGCTCGTCTTGAGCATGTCACGCTTTACAGTTTGCGCCTGCTCTTTCATTATCGCGACCGACCTTCATATTCATAGAGAATGCGCCGTGAAAAAAACGTGTATTGCTGCCGCCCTGATGACCGCGCTCTGCCTCAGCACTGCGGCTCACGCGAAACCCGTCACCGATTGTCCGCTGCGCGATGCGCCCTTCTCCACCGATACACCACTCATCGACATTTTAAATAGCCCAGCAGCCAAAGCCGCAGTCGATGCGCAGGCGCCGCGCGCTTTTAAATCGCTTTTCCCGTCGTTCGTTTCAACCGACGTACCCACATTTGCCTCCATCCTGAATTTGAAAGAGGTAGTAAAGAACACCCGCTTATCGCCGGAACAAATGGCCGCGCTCGATGCCGCCTTGCGAGAAGTGCCGGTAACGAAAGAGGATCGAATCGCTCGATGCGCCCGCTACGATAACGATGTGCCGACTATTTCATTGCCGGAAGGAAAGCCACGCGTACTTGTGTTCGAAAAAGTAACCGGTTTCCGCGATGGCGCGGCAATCGAAGCAGCACGCACCGCATTGCAGGCCATGGCCGCACGCAAAGGCTGGGCTGTTGTCATCACCGATAAAGGCGGCGCAATGGTGCCGTCTGTTCTGCGTCAATTCGATGTCGTCGTTTGGAACAATGTCAGCGGCGACGTGCTCACACTTTCGCAACGCAAAGCATTTATCAATTACATGGAAAAAGGCGGCGGCTTTATCGGACTCCACAGCGCCGACGGCGATTTCGCCACCTATTGGGATTGGTATACCGACACGCTGATCGGCGCACGCTTCGCGGGCCACACATTCACGCCGCAATTTCAGGATGCGAAATTAAAACTCGACGATAGCAGTCATCCAATAGCGCAGGGTTTACCCGCCGAATGGACCATGAATGACGAATGGTATTCGTTCAAATCGAATCCGCGCTCGACCGGCTCCGACATCATCGCCACGATCGACGAGACGAGCTATTCCCCACTCGGACCGATGAAACAAGATTTGCGCATGGGCAACGATCATCCAATCGCGTGGAGCCGTTGCATCGGCAAAGGCCGCGCCTTCTATACCGCCATCGGTCATCGACCGGAGATTTATTCGGACCCGATCTACGTGACGATGATGGAAAATGCCGTGCAGTGGGCCGGCGCTAAGAATAGTGTTTGTGTGAAGCGTGGATAATTGTCAGCGACAAAAGTCCAATAAACGCTTCAAGCAAACACGTTATCGAACAGCGCCAACATATCCGACCACGAATGCGCATCGGCCTCCGCATCGTAACGAGCGAACCCTGGATTCTGAAACGCATCCGCAGCGGGATTGGTAAAGCTATGCACGACTCCACCGTATAAATTCATGCGCCAATCCGCTTTCGCTTCGCGCATTTCGCGTTCGAAATCATTACGCTGTTCCGGCGGAATCGACGGATCGTCGGCGCCGATACAAACGAGCACTTTGCCGTTAATCGATCCAGTGCTCGGCATGTTCATCGTCAATCCGCTATGAAAACCAACAGTCGCTGCTAACGTTGCGCCACTGCGCGCCAACTCAAGCGCTGTTGTTCCGCCGAAGCAATAACCGATGGCGGCGATTTTATTCGCATCAACACCGGTTTCATTGAGCAGCGCAGTTAAACCTCCTTGCGCACGCGAACGCACGCGCGAACGATCGGCCCACAACGGCCCAATCGCTGCCTGTAGATCAGCCATCTCGACCATGCGCCCATCGCCATAATAATCACACGCCAACGCCGCATAGCCTTCCTGCGCCAGACGCTCCGCACGCGAACACGCATGCTCGCCGAGGCCGAGTGCTTCCGGAAATACCAGAACACCAGCGCGCGGCTTTTTGTTATCCGGAACATATAAATGACTGACCATTTCAAGATCGTCGGCTTTGTAGCGAATAATGCGATGGTTCATGGAATAGCTCCTGTTAATTAAGCATCAGGAAAATACGGAGAAAATATCTGCCTTGTCGGCAACGAATTCAATATGGATAAATGCAATGTCGCGCGGGTCTGCCAAGCTCAGAGAACGCATGCCTGCTTTTGATTTACACTGCCATCAAAATCGATCCTGGAGTAAACCATGAAACGGACAATCCTGTTAATTCTGGCGAGTTTCGCCTTCGTTAAAATGCCAGCCTTCGCAGCGGATTTCATTAACAATCCCTCTGCGTCCGCCACCGAAGTAACCAAACGCTTGCCTGCTATTGAATTCGGTTTCATGGTGATCAATGTCTCCGACATGGAAAAATCGCTAGCGTTCTACAAGGGCCTGCTCGGGATGACTGAACAATTTCGCAGTGACAGCCCCAGCAATCTGGAAATCGGGGTCGATTTTCCCAGCAACCCTGTCGGTCCTCACCTGCTGCTGAATCTCGTCAAGAATCGCACGACTCCATACAACCACGGAGATGCATTCAATCGCTTCGCGTTGTTCGTAAAGGATATCGAAGGGATTCAGAAGCGCATGGCCGCCGCCGGCGTGAAGATGAAACAGCTACACGATCTGAAAGCGAACAACGTCAAGGTGCTGTTCGTCACTGATCCGGATGGCTATACGGTTGAACTGCTCGAGACATATGCAACGTCGCCGTAGTCTGAGCGGAAGGATGTCTATCTCCGTTCAGCGCACTAACGACACCCACTAGCGCAACTGCAAGAAAATACCGTCACTACTGACAACAAATAAAAATGAAATTGATTGGCCTCATTATAATTTTCATAATGTTGCCGCTTACAGCTCAAGCGGCCAATACACCGTGTTCAGGAAAGAAAGGTGGAATTAGCCATTGCGATGGAACCCTATTCGTTTGCAATGATGGCTCGATCAGTGGCTCGAAAAAAAATTGTGCTGCGATTTACGGGCAGCGTCAAAAGCCGTTAATTATTTCTGAAGATAAATGCCCTTGTGGCAGCGGACGCATTTGCGTCGGTCCGCGAGGTGGGCGGTATTGCACCACACCGAGTGGTAGTAAAAGCTATATCAAAAATTAAAACTTAAATTTAGGGATTTTTCGTTAAAGAAGCCTCACGTCGCCATCCCTTCCTATGTGTTTTATCGAGCCTTTCGGCACTACGCCAGAAAGATTTTTCATTCACTCAAAAGTGTTTAGATCGATGAGGTGAAATTGGAGAGAGATATATGTTATCCAAGTCATTAAGTACGATTTGGGTGTTATTTGCGAAATGGTTTAAAGTTTCCAAGCACTCCCATGCGAATTCCTCGTCCAACGAATCGCCCAAGATGTTTACATGGAACTGGTACTGCCGGATTTCATGGATAAGGTAC
>CAMLJR010000060.1 GCA_946480345.1 uncultured Spongiibacteraceae bacterium | reverse complement strand
AGCACCCGCCCGCCCGCCCGCTCCGCGCTGCGCGTGCGTTGCTACTTTCCCCAGCAATTGGACTACGTGTTGCCAGGCCGGCTCGGCGGGCAGCGCGGGCCGACGCCGATCCGCGATCTGAGCACCGGCAATCTGCGCCGCGGCGGATAACTCGCCGCTGCTTCCATTAGCGCAAGTGATAAACTCGCGCCCCCAGCGCGTCATGCATTTGTAAACACCCGCCCGCACACTGCCGGCGCCAATTTCGAGAGCACCCCCTGATGAGTTTGGTCGACGCCGCAGCGGTGAAAACCTATCTGACCGATTTGCAGGATCGCATCTGCAATGGCCTCGCCGCCGCTGACGGCGCCGCCGCGTTTGCCGAGGATGTCTGGCAGCGCCCGGGCGGTGGCGGCGGACGCTCGCGCGTGCTGGCGAATGGCGCGGTGTTTGAGAAAGCGGGCGTCGGTTTTTCGCATGTGCACGGCACGCAACTGCCGCCGTCGGCGACCGCGCATCGGCCCGATCTGGCCGGCGCGTCATGGCAGGCGTTCGGCGTCTCGCTGGTGATCCACCCGAACAATCCTTATGCGCCGACCAGCCACGCCAACGTGCGTTTTTTTATCGCCGAGAAAGAGGGCATGGAGCCGCATTGGTGGTTTGGCGGCGGCTACGATCTGACGCCGTACTACGGCTTCGATGAAGACTGCGCGCACTGGCATCGCACGGCGAAACAGGCGTGCGAACCGTTCGGCGCCGATGTTTATCCGCGTTACAAAAAGTGGTGCGACGACTATTTCTTTTTGAAACACCGCAACGAAGCGCGCGGTATCGGCGGTCTGTTTTTCGATGATTTGCATGAAGGCGGCTTCGAGCGCTGCTTCGGCTTCATGCGCGCGGTCGGCGATTCGTATCTCGAAGCGTATCTTCCCATCGTCGAGCGTCGTAAAAATATGCCGTTCGGCGAGCGCGAGCGTGAATTTCAACTGCTGCGCCGTGGTCGATATGTCGAATTCAATCTGGTGTACGACCGCGGCACGATTTTCGGCCTGCAAACGGGCGGTCGTACCGAATCGATTCTGATGTCGCTGCCGCCGCTGGTGCGCTGGCAATACGACTGGCAACCGGAGCCCGGCAGTGCCGAAGCCGCGCTGACCGATTACTTTTTGCAACCTAAAGATTGGGCATTGGATTAATGACGCAGGATGTACTGACCACCGAGCCGGACCGTTACGCGGTATTCGGCAACCCGATCAAGCAGAGCCGGTCGCCGCAGATCCATGCCGCGTTCGCGGCGCAGACTGAACAGAACCTGGCGTATCGCGCGCAGTTGATCGAGCTCGGTGGTTTCACCGCAGCGGCCCGTGAATTTTTCGATGGTGGCGGCAAAGGGCTCAATGTCACCGTGCCCTTCAAGCTCGATGCGTTCAGTTTTGCCGACGAACTCAGTGGCCGCGCGCGTCGCGCCGGCGCGGTGAACACGCTGGCGATCCAAAGCGATGGCAGCATTTACGGCGATAACACCGACGGCGTCGGCCTTGCGCGCGACATCGATCAAAACCTCGCGTGGGAAATCAGCGGCCGCCGGCTGTTGGTGATCGGTGCGGGCGGCGCAGTGCGCGGTATTCTCGAGCCATTGCTGCGGCATCATCCCGAACTGCTGGTGATCGCCAATCGCACGCCGGATAAAGCGCAGCTGTTGGCGCAGGAATTTTCCGATCTCGGCCCGATTCGCGCGTGCAGCTTCGACGCGCTCGCCGGCAATCAATTCGATCTTGTGATCAACGGAACCTCCGCGAGTTTGCACAATGATCTGCCGCCGCTGCCGAGCAATATGCTGGCTGAGGGTTCGTGCTGCTACGACCTCGCCTACGGCGCACAGCCGACGCCTTTCATGCGTTGGGCCGCGAGCGAAGCCGCATGGGCGGTCGCCGATGGGCTGGGCATGCTGGTCGAACAGGCTGCCGAGGCATTCTGCATCTGGCGCGGTGTGCGTCCATCGACGCGGCCGGTGATCGATACGCTGCGCGCTGCGCTTAACGGCCATTAATTTCTGTGAGGTATGCGATGACGGTTACCGATTCCACGCAAAACCCCTTTCTCCGCGATACCGAGCTGCCGGATTTTCCGGCGCTGCAACCGCAGTGGGTCGAACCCGCGTTTACCGAATTGCTCGCGCGCAATCGTCGCGCCATAGAAGATCTGTTAGATAAGCTGGATCGGCCGACGTGGCAGACGCTGATCGAACCGCTCGAAGAGTTGGAAAATCGTCTGGAAAAAGCCTGGGCGCCGGTCGGTCATTTGAACGGTGTGACGAATACGCCGGAATGGCGCGCGGCGTACGAAGCGGTGCTGCCGAAATTGACCGAGTACGGCACCGAGCTTGGCCAGAATCGGCGTTTATACGACGCATACGAAAAGCTCGCGAATAGCCCGGAGTACGCACAGCTCGACGAACCGAAACGCAAAGTGATCGATAACGCATTGCGCGATTTTCGTTTGTCGGGTGTCGCGCTTGAGGGCGCAGCGAAACAGCGTTACGGCGAATTGCGAAAATTACTCGCGGATCTGTCGACCAAATTTTCGAACAACGTGCTCGATGCCACGCAAGGCTGGACAAAACATCTGACGGACGACAGCACATTGCGCGGCGTACCCGAATCGGCATTGCAAATGTATCGGCAAGCGGCGCAGACAAAATCGCTCGACGGTTATCTGATCACGCTCGATGCGCCGTCGTATTTGCCGGCAATGCAATACGCCGATGATCGAGCGTTGCGCCGCGAACTGTACGAGGCATACACCACGCGCGCCTCCGATCAGGGTCCGAACGCCGGTCGCTGGGATAATTCGGCGCTGATGATGCAAATTCTCGTGGCCCGGCAAGAGCTCGCGCAATTACTCGATTTCGATAATTACGCCGAATATTCGCTGGCGACGAAAATGGCCGAGCACGCCGACGAAGTGCTGGATTTTTTGAACGACCTCGCCGTGCGTTCGCGTCCGCTAGCAGAGCAGGATTTTCGCGAACTCGCCGAATTTGCCGCGAAGCATTTATCGATTGCCGATTTGCAGGCATGGGATGTGCCGTACGCGAGCGAAAAATTGCGGCTCGCGCGTTATGCGTTGTCGCAAGAAGAATTGCGGCCGTATTTTCCGGCGCAGAAAGTCATCGATGGTTTGTTCGCTATCGTCGGCCGTTTGTTCGGCGTGCAATTCGCCATCGATAAAACAATTCCTGCGTGGCACGCCGATGTGCAGGTCTTCAATGTGCAGCGCGACGGCAATCTGATCGCGCGTTGTTATCTCGATTTATACGCGCGTGCCGGTAAACGCGGCGGCGCATGGATGGATAATTGCCGCTCGCGCCGCCGCAATCGCGATGGCAGCGTGCAATTGCCGGTCGCATTTTTAACGTGCAACTTCACGCCGCCCACCGCTGAATTACCGTCGCTGCTTACTCATGCGGAAGTGACGACGCTGTTTCATGAATTCGGTCATGGCCTGCATCACATGCTGACGCGAATCGACGTGATGCCGGTATCGGGTATTAACGGCGTCGCGTGGGATGCGGTCGAACTGCCGAGCCAGTTTTTAGAGAACTGGTGCTGGGAACCGGAAGCGATTCCGTTGATTTCGGGTCACTACCAAACCGGTGAACCGTTGCCGCAGGTGCTGCTCGAGAAAATGCTCGCCGCGAAAAATTTCCAATCCGGTTTGTTCATGATGCGGCAGCTCGAATTCGCGCTGTTCGATTTTAAATTGCATCGCACCATTTTTAATGCACAGCAAGAAGGCAGCGCGGCGCAGTCCCAACCGATTCAGGATGTAATCGATGAAGTGCGCAGTGCAGTCTCGGTTTATACGCTGCCGGCATTTAACCGTTTTCAACACAGCTTCACGCATATTTTTGCCGGCGGTTATGCGGCCGGGTATTACAGCTATAAATGGGCGGAAGTGCTTTCGGCGGATGCGTATGGTGCGTTCGAGGAAGAAGGTATTTTCAATCGCGATACCGGCCAGCGTTTTTTGCGCGAAATTCTCGAATGTGGTGGCGCGCGAGAACCGATGGCGCTCTTCGTCGCGTTTCGCGGGCGCAAGCCTGCCGTCGATGCGTTGCTGCGCCATAGCGGCATTGGAGTACAGGCAGCATGAAACAACAGCGCCGTTTTATCGCCGGTGCGGTGTGTCCGCGTTGTGCACAGATGGACAAGATCGTCATGTACGACGATGAACACGGTCAGCGCGTGCGCGAGTGTGTCGAGTGCGGATATCGGGATGCGCTGGATGCAGCAGGCAAGCCGATCGAGTTGCCGACACGCGTCAATCAGCCGCGCATCGGCGAGCAGACGCTCGCGCATGAAGATGAAGTATCGGTGGTGCGAGTGCTGGATATTAATTCCGGTTTGAATCGCCGGGATCATTGACGCTCGTTTATTAATATTGA
This sequence comes from uncultured Spongiibacteraceae bacterium, assembly GCA_946480345.1. Next base: position 11,544 of record CAMLJR010000060.1, on the reverse strand, counting down.
GCATGGAGATATCGGTGGCTAAAAATTGGCCAGATCGGTTTTTCTTTTCAAGTGCCTCTCAAGTTTTTCGTTTCTAAACGCGCCATTTCATTTACAAAGTATTGATTTTTGCCTATAGATTCGCCCAGTAATTGTGTGGCATAAGCGATTTAGTCGTGGTTATAATCCGCGACGTTATGTCGCACCCCTCCTTATGTCCGCGACCTACGCCCCGCTGCAGCGATTCTGCAGCTACTAATAAGAACAATATCTGCTTCAGCACAATGCTCGATGTAGATCGGCAGCAAATTGGTATTGCCTCGATTGTTTTTGTGTACCGGGCGTTAGCGCGGGCCTAAGGGCCAACTCAACACAATAACCTTGGAGACACGGGAGATGTACCAAAAAGCGAAGCAGCTTTCCCAGCTAGCGCTTGGTCCTGTGCTGTTGTTACTCAGCCTGGTCGCTACCGATGTATGGGCAGAAGAAGCTGAGTCCTGGCGGCGACGGTTCCAATTGAATCTGACCAAAGGCGTCACCGAGGTCGGCGAAAAAATTTACGACTTGCACATGTTTGTTATCTGGGTGTGCGTCGGCATCGCAGTAGTCACTTTCGGCGTGATGTTTTATACGGTATTCGCGCATCGCAAATCGCGTGGTGCAGTGGCCGCACATTTTCACGAGAGCACTACGCTTGAAATTGCCTGGACCGTAGTCCCCTTCATCATCCTCGTCGTATTAGCCGTTCCAGCCACTGGCACTCTCTTGCAGGTGTACGACACGAAAAACGCCGATCTCGATGTGATGGTTACCGGCTATCAGTGGAAGTGGAAATACGAATACATCGACGCTGACGGTAATAACGTCAGTTTCTTCAGTTCGTTGCGCACCCCGCAATCCGAAATTTATAACGAAGAGCCGAAAGGCCAGGATTATCTGCTCGAAGTCGACGAGCCTCTCTATCTCCCCGTCAACAAAAAAGTTCGCTTTCTGGTCACCGCCAACGATGTATTGCACGCATGGTGGGTACCGGAGCTAGCGGTCAAGCGCGATGCCATCCCCGGCTTTATCAATGAAGCGCACGCGACGCCGTTGAAAACCGGCATTTATCGTGGCCAATGCGCAGAGCTATGCGGTCGCGATCACGGCTTTATGCCGATCGTCGTGAACGTTGTCTCTGAGAATGAATACAACGAATGGCTCGGCAAGAAGAAGGCCGAATCCGCTGAACTGAAAGCGCTGATGGAAAAACAATTTACGCTGGCCGAGCTGACCGAGCGCGGCAAAGGTGTTTACGACCGTGCCTGTGTGGCATGTCATGGCGTGAACGGCGAAGGCGGTGTGGGTAAAGCGATCGCGAAAAGCCCGCTGGCAACCGGCGACCTGAAAGCGCATCTCGACATTGTGGTTAACGGCAAACCGGGCACCGCGATGCAGGCGTTTGGCGCGCAGTTAAATGATGTCGATCTCGCTGCGGTGGTCACGTACCAGCGCAACGCGTTCGGCAATAACATGGGCGATACCGCGCAGCCGGTTGACGTCTACAAATTCAAGAAAGGTCAGTAAGGGGAATCACTATGGCTACGACCCACGCTGGTGATCATCATCACGGACCTGCGAAAGGTTTAATGCGTTGGATTTTCACCACCAACCATAAAGATATCGGCACGCTGTATCTGTGGTTCAGTTTCGCCATGTTCATCCTGGGCGGTTCGTTCGCGATGATTATTCGCGCCGAATTATTCCAGCCTGGCTTGCAACTCGTGCGTCCGGAATTCTTCAACCAGATGACGACGATGCATGGTCTGGTGATGGTGTTCGGCGCCATCATGCCGGCGTTCGTCGGTCTCGCGAACTGGATGATTCCGCTGATGATCGGTGCGCCCGATATGGCGCTGCCGCGGATGAACAACCTCAGTTTCTGGATTCTCCCATTCGCATTCGCAATGCTGGCATCGACGCTGTTTATGGAAGGCGGTGCGCCGAATTTTGGCTGGACATTCTACGCGCCGTTGTCGACGACCTACGCGCCGCCGAGCGTGACGTTCTTCATTTTCGCCGTACACATCATGGGTGCGTCGTCGATCATGGGGTCGATCAACATCATCGCCACCATCATCAACCTGCGCGCGCCCGGCATGACCTACATGAAAATGCCGTTGTTCGTATGGACCTGGTTCATCACCGCGTTCCTGCTCGTCGCGGTAATGCCGGTACTCGCCGGTGCAGTAACGATGATGCTGATGGATATCCATTTCGGCACGTCGTTCTTCTCGGCCGCCGGTGGTGGTGATCCAGTGCTGTTCCAGCACGTGTTCTGGTTCTTCGGTCACCCTGAGGTTTACATCATCATCCTGCCGGGTTTCGGCGTGGTTTCTCAAATCATTCCGACCTTCGCGCGCAAACCGCTGTTCGGTTATGCATCGATGGTGTACGCGACCGCTTCGATCGCATTCCTGTCGTTCATCGTGTGGGCTCACCACATGTATACGGTCGGCATGCCGATTACCGGCGAGTTGTTCTTCATGTACGCGACGCTGCTGATTGCAGTGCCGACCGGCGTGAAGGTATTCAACTGGATCACGACGATGTTTCGTGGCTCGATGACGTTCGAAACGCCGATGCTGTTCTCGATAGCGTTCGTCTTCTTGTTCACTGTAGGCGGTCTTTCCGGCGTGATGCTGGCGATGGCGCCGGTGGACTTCCAGTACCACGATACGTATTTCGTCGTCGCCCACTTCCATTACACGATGGTGGCTGGCGCAATTTTCTCGATGTCCGCATCGGTGTACTACTGGCTGCCGAAATGGTGCGGCCGTATGTATAACGAAACATTGGGTAAAACCCAATTCTGGATTTCATTCCTCGGTTTCAACCTGACGTTCTTCCCGCAGCACTTCATCGGGTTGGCCGGTATGCCGCGTCGTATTCCCGATTACGCTTTGCAGTTCGCGGATTTCAATATGATGTCCTCGATCGGTGCGTTTATTTACGGCGCGAGCCAGATATTGTTCCTGTTCAACGTGGTCAGCACCGTGCGCTCGGGCAAGCCGATCAACGATCCGAAAGTATGGGAAGGAGCGCAAGGTCTCGAATGGACCGTACCGACACCAGCGCCATATCACACTTTCACTACACCGCCCGAAGTGAAGTAATTCGGACGCCTGGAGGCCGTAAGGCCTCCGCGAAAACAGCGGAACTGGGAAATGGCAAACAGCCCTATCGCAAAAACGACGATCAAGCTGTCGGTCATCGCGATCGGCATGTTCGCGTTTGTATTTGTAGTGATGGTGCCGTTGTACGACACGCTTTGTCAGGCACTCGGTCTGAACGGCAAATACAGCGGAAAAAAGTACGATGTAGTCCAGGCGAAGGTCGACCAAAGTCGCACGGTTAAGGTTCAGTTCGTCGCCGCGAATGCCGAAGGCATGCCGTGGCAATTCGGGCCGGTGCAGCCGGCCATAACAGTCCATCCCGGCGCGGTAACGACAATCGAGTACTACGCGAAGAATGTTACTGGCAAGGATATGGTGGCGCAGGCGGTGCCGAGTTTTGTACCGGGGCGTGCGGCACAGTATTTCCATAAAACCGAATGTTTTTGTTTTCAGCGACAACCGTTGAAGTCGGGCGAAGAAATAAAAATGGCCGTGCAATTCATTGTCGACCAGTCATTGCCGGCAGAAGTCAGCGAAATCACTTTGTCGTACACGATCTTTGATGTCACGGCGATGGATGCGACCGATAAAGGCGTAGCCAATCGATAGCGTTTAGAAAAACGATCTGCGACGGCATAGCCGGAGCAAAAGAGCGGAGACACATAGCATGGCAAGTCATGGCAATACTTCGGGACACGAGCATTACTACGTTCCCGACCAGAGCAAGCTGGCGATTTGTGCTGCAGCAGGATTATTCCTGTCGGTGTTCGGTGGGGCCAAAGTCATTATGGATACCCATCTGCCGGCAGGTACCGAAACCAACTCCGGGTTCATCTTATTTGCCGGACTGACATTATTCATTGCCACGCTTTTCGCGTGGTTCCGCACCACCATTTTAGAAAACCGAGCCGGCATGAACAGCGCGCAATTAAAGCGCTCATATGTGATCGGTATGCAGTGGTTTATTTTCTCGGAAGTCATGTTCTTCTTCGCATTTTTCGGCGCGCTGTTTTATGTGCGCGTTCTGTCGGGCCCATGGCTTGGCAGCGAAGGCGCGAACTCGATGAATTACCTGTTGTGGGGCGATTTCAAATATCAATGGCCGATGATGGAAACACCACAGCAAGCTGTTGGTGTCGCGAAGCAATACATGGCGAATAACGGCACATTCAGCGGTCCGCACGAAAACTTGTCGTTCCCCGGTTGGGACAAAATGTTCCATTGGTTGCCGCTCTGGAACACGATCGTACTGTTATCGTCGAGCTTCACCGTGCACCTCGCGCACATGGGCATCAAGAATAACAATCGTGGCCAATTGAAGTTCTGGCTCGGCGTGACGGTACTGCTCGGATTTATTTTCGTGTTCTTGCAATACCGTGAATACCACGAAGCCTTTGTCGAGTTAGGGCTGACGCTGAAATCCGGTATTTACGGCACCACGTTCTTCATGCTGACGGGTTTTCACGGTTTTCACGTGATCATGGGCGCGACGATTCTTTTAGTGCAGTTCCTGCGCGCTAGCGTCGCAGGTCATTTTAGTGCTGACGATCAATTCGGATTCGAAGCAGCCTCGTGGTACTGGCACTTCGTCGATGTGGTGTGGGTGGGCTTGTTCCTGTTCGTATATATCCTGTAAGAGTTATTGCGTCGATCCGTGGGAAGCGCGTTGCGCATCCCACGGTGCTCTCGATCCGAGCTGTCCCGTATAAACTCCGTAAATCAAAAACCCCATCAGCAGCGCCGCCAGGCACAAACGCACAGTGAGTGAATTCCAAGTGCGAAACGTCGTGCCTTGGTCTTTCAATAGAAATGCTAAACCGCTGAACAGGCTCACCAATAGAGCAATGAACAGCACGATGATGACGACCTTAAGCCACATGACACGCACCTCGGATTTGCGTAACGCCGGCAGTATACACAAACGTCTCGCCTGATCTGATTCGTTACTTAACCTGATGCTGTGCCGATATTGCCGATGACTTTGCAGTGGAAAATAAATGCACCGCTCACCGTTTTTACGGCGCTGTTTCTCGCGTTGTTTCTGGCATTGGGTAATTGGCAATTACAGCGTGCGGAACAAAAGCGCGCTGCAATTACGGCATTAGAGTCGAGTGGAGATTCCGCTCCGGTCGAGCTTTCGCAGCTTAACGACGCGCCGATGTATGCACGCGTGACCGCGCTGGGGCGTTTCGATAATGCGCATAGCTTTCTGCTCGACAATCGCATTTCGCAGGGGCGGTTTGGGTACGAAATCATTACGCCCTTTCAGGCGCGTGGTGTCGATAAAGCCGTACTCGTTAATCGTGGCTGGATCGAAGGCGATCCATCGCGTTTGCAGCGCCCTGTCATCGCGCCGATAGAGGGCGATGTAAAAATCAGCGGAACCGTTTATCGCGATACGACGCGAATACATTTTGTAGCAACAACCAGCGAATCGGTGTGGCCGCAATTGATTCAGAATTTGCAGATCGACGCGTTGCAGACTCAGCTTGGAGCCGAATTGATTCCTTTCGTCATTCGGCTCGACCAAAATAGTCCGGGGGCCTATCGCGCCGAATGGCCGATGTTCAATATCGGCTTCGGTCCCGAACGACACATCGCCTACGCGGTCACATGGTTCGCGATGGCGTTGACGTTAACCATGATGTGGTTGCTGCTGAGCAGCAATCTCTGGCAGTTGATCCGGAGTAAACGAACTGATGACTAACGAAGTGGGATCGCCAACGGGCGCTCAACCGAAACGCAATCGATATGTGCCGGCAATCATTTTCGGCTCTTTGATTCTCGTGATACTCGCCTCGACGCTGTTGTTCCGTGCGGCGGTGTCGGGACAAGTCGATTTACCGGGGCTGCTCGGAACAAAAAATAACGGTGTGCTCATCAAGCCGCCGCAACCGATCGCCGAATTGCCGTTGCGCAACGCCGACGGGTCGACGTTCGATTATGCGAAGCAGCCGAAGCTGTGGAGTATCGTGATTCCGGTGAATGGACATTGCGATGCGCAATGCGAACAGACGTTGTATCAAACCCGGCAAATTCATATCGCGCTTGGCAAACATACCGAGCGTGCGCGCCGTTATTTGCTGACGTCGCAGTTTCCGCTTGATGCGAAATTCGAAAAGCTATTACAGGAACATCCCAATTTGGTCGTGCTCAATACGAGCTCCGCGGATTATTCGAATTATTTTGCGCGCATCGATTTGAATCCGGCGGCAAATCATCAGTATTTGCTAATCGATCCGAACGGCTGGTTGATGATGTATTACCAGCCGGAACACGATTACAAAGCGGTGATTAAAGATTTGAAGTTTTTGATTTCGAATTCGTCGGAGCAGGAAGGTAATTAATGGCGTTTTTCAACCGCTCTGAAAATCGTAAGCAGGGTTTTTCGCTGGCATTGATTGCAACGCTGCTGGCCGTTGTCGTGGTGGGGCTCGGCGCTTTCACTCGGCTCACACACGCGGGCCTCGGCTGCCCCGACTGGCCAGGTTGCTATGGGCATGTATGGGCGCCGCAAGCCGATCATGAAATCGAACGCGCAAACGAATTATGGCCGGACATGCCGGTGCAGCTCGATAAAACCTGGCCGGAGATGGTGCATCGCTATTTTGCAGGGGCATTGGTGATACTGACATTGTCGCTGGTAGTGTTGGCGTTTAAACACCGCCATCGACCCGCACAACCGTTCAAGCTGCCGATCTTTATTTTTCTATTCATTATTCTGCAAGCATTATTCGGCATGTGGACGGTGACACTGAAGCTGTGGCCACAAATTGTCACGCTGCATCTGCTCGGCGGTTTTACGATGCTGAGCCTGTTATGGCTATTAACGCTGCGGTTGAATAACGAATGTTGGCGGTTAGCAGATCGCGATCTTGGGCGTGTGCTCGGGTTGCGCGGATGGGCATTGCTGGGACTCGTTATCGTGGTGGCGCAAATCAGTCTGGGCGGTTGGACCACATCGAATTATGCGGCGCTTGCGTGCCCGGATTTTCCCACATGCCATCAGCAGTGGTTGCCGGATATGGATTTTTCCAGCGGCTTCAATTTACTTCAGCATATCGGCCCGAATTATCTCGGCGGTGTCATGGATAATGCGGCTCGCACCGCCATTCATTTTTCACATCGTATCGGCGCAATCGCGGTGACGCTTTATCTCGGCGTTCTGATTTGGAAATTATTTGCGCAGGTCGCCTTGCCCGAAACGCGCCGCATCGCCTTGGTTGTGCTCGCGCTGCTCGTCGTGCAGCTCGCGCTTGGTATCGCTAATGTGGTGCTCGATTTTCCGCTCGCGGTCGCGGTCGCGCACAACTTGACCGGTGCGTTACTATTGCTGGCCCTGATCACGCTCAATCACCGCGTGTTCACCGCGCAACCGATATAAAGAGAGATTCCCATGGCGAAATCCGCCACCCCCGCGCTTGCGACATCAGCGACTTGGCGCGATTACTACGAACTGTGCAAGCCGCGTGTTGTGCTGTTAATGCTGTTGACCTCAGTTATCGGCATGTTCATGGCAACGCCTGGCATGGTGCCGTGGCAGATATTGTTATTCGGCAATCTCGGCATTGCACTGTGTGCAAGCTCCGCCGCTGCGGTTAATCACCTCGTCGATCGTCGCATCGATCTGATCATGGCGCGCACACATAATCGCCCGGTTGCGCAGGGTCGTGTGGATACGGCGCACGCCATCGTATTCGCGTTGATTCTCGGCATTGCCGGCATGGCGATGCTGATTTTGCTGATCAATCAATTAACCGCATGGCTCACGCTTGCCTCGCTGCTCGGTTATGCGGTGGTGTACACGATGTGGCTTAAGCGCGCGACGCCGCAAAATATTGTCATTGGTGGATTAGCCGGTGCGGCACCCCCGCTGCTCGGCTGGACTGCAGTGACAGGTTCGATCGATGGTCATGGTTTATTGCTGGTGCTGATTATTTTTGCGTGGACGCCGCCGCATTTCTGGGCGCTGGCCGTACATCGGCGCGACGATTATGCAAAGGCCGATATTCCAATGCTGCCGGTCACGCACGGCATTCGCTACACCAAGATCCATACATTGCTATACACGCTGATTTTATTTGCCGTCACGCTAATGCCCTATGCGACACATATGAGCGGTCCGCTATATCTGATCGGCGCGATCGCTTTGGGTATCGGTTTTCTGTATTGGGCCATCGTCATGCTGATCGGAAAAAATCCGGATGCGGCGATGCAAACGTTTCGCTATTCGATTGTTTATCTGATGGCGCTATTCGTCATCATGTTGCTCGATCACTATTTGTATCCCGCGCAATTGATGTTTGAGATGCAACGCTGATGAATCAACCGCAACCGATCCGTGGCGCCGACAAAAATCGGCGAGGCATAAAAACAACGGTTATTTTTCTCTGCATCGTTATTTTTTTAATTGTCGGCAGCTTCGTTTATACGATGATCAAGCCACGTCCGCTTAGCGATGCGGCGTTGCGTGCCAACAACGCTTATATGTTCGAGCAGCCGCGAGATTTAGGTGAATTTGCGTTAGTGGATGACGAGAATCAGCCATTTACGATCGCATCGCTGCAACACAAATGGACCCTGTTATTTTTCGGGTACACCTATTGCCCGGATATTTGTCCGACGACGATGGCATCGCTGAGTCAGTTCTACAGCAAGCTTGAACCCGAGTATGCGAAGGGCACGCAAATCGTGATGGTAAGCGTCGATCCCGCTCGCGATACACCGGAAAAGCTGCGGCAATATGTGCGTTATTTCAATCCGCAGTTCAGAGGTGTTACTGGCGAGTTTCTCGCATTGCAGCAATTCGCGACATCGTTAAACATTCCGTTTCGCAAAGTGCCGAATGGCGGTGACAACTATCAAATTGATCATAGTGGCAGCATCGCCATCATCAACCCAAATGGCCACTACGTCGGTTTTTTCAAAGCTCCGCATGGTGTTGAAAAATTAGTGCAGAACTACCAGTCCATTCGCGTCACGCACGAATAATTCCACCAGTTCGAATATCACCACTCGATAACATTTAGCGATACGGTTCGATCGAAAATGATTTTCGTCGTTTGTCGATAGGACAATCGAATTGCAGCGCGATGGCACGCAATGCGAGCGCATCGCCGCCGCGGCCATAACGATAATCGCCAACTACCGGTAAACCGATACTCGCGAGATGGCGGCGAATCTGATGCTTTCTGCCAGTAATTAATGTCATCGCCAATACGCTGCGACGCGTTGCGCTATCGCAGCCGATAACAGTGAATTCGCTAATACTTGGTTTGCCGTCGAGTTCGGATTCAATGCGTTGCGAATGACCGATTGCCCCCGCCATACCTTCGACGATGACACTGTATTTCTTTTCGATATCGCGTTTCTGCCATAGCGCGGAAAATGCTGCAGCCGCTTTCGATGTATGCGCTATCAACATCAAACCTTCGGCTTCTCGATCGAGGCGATGAACCAAAAAACATTTGCGCGCGGGCGAAAAATATTTTTCGCACCAACGCAAGAGCGAGCAGTGATCACCATATTGCGTACCCTGCGCGAGCATTTGCGCGGGTTTATTCCAGATACTGTATTCGCGCTCATCGGCAATTAATTGAGGCGCCGATGTTTCGCGTCGCAAGACTTCTTCATCGTAATAAAGTGAAATCTGATCGCCGCGCTTCAGCATATGCGTCGCACGCCGCAAACGTTTTTCGGCGCGGCCGCTCCGCAACCAGCCCGCGCCTTTATTCAATGCATCTTTTATACGGCCTTTGGGTAGGCCGGTTAGCGCCGCCAATGCATCGACAGCAGTGATATTGTCGCCATCGATCGTCAGATGAAATTCGCGCGCGCTCATGCTGTTTTCCAGCTGCGCGTGCCGAGCGAAACGATGAACGCGAGTGCTGCGACCAGCACCACCGACGCGCCGGTCGGCGTGTCGAGCCAGATCGAAAAGGCGATTCCTGCGATCACCGAGACGATGCCGGCAGCGATGGCGAGAACAGCCATTTGTTCCGGAGTACGCGCCCATGGTCGCGCGATGTTGGCTGGAATAATTAACAACGCGGTAATTAATAATACGCCGACGACTTTCATCGCCACCGCAACCAGCAGCGCGAGCAAAATTAATTGCAGTAACCGCAGGCGCGCCACGGGCAGGCCTTCCACCATCGCGAGTTCAGCATGCACCGTCATTGCGAGCAGACGATTCCAGTAACGCAACAACAGCGCGCTGATGACGATCGCAATCGCGAACATCAGTATTAAGTCTTCGCGCGTCACCGCGAGCAAATCACCAAATAAATAAGCGTTAAGGTCGACACGATTTTCGCTGAAGCTGATAGCGACCAAACCGAGAGCGAGGCTGCCGTGCGAAATAATGCCGAGCAAACTATCCGCGCTCAATTGCGGCCGATTTTGCAGAGCCGCCAATACAGCACCGACGATGATCGCGACGCCGAATACGGTCCACCACGGATCGATGTGCAGCATTAATCCCAACGCAGTGCCGAGCAATGCCGAGTGCGCGAGAGTGTCGCCGAAATAGGCGAGTCGTTGCCACACGACGAGCGTGCCCAGCGGTGCGGCGACGGTTGCCACTAATACTCCGGCTGCAAGCGCGTACAACAAAAAATCAGGCATTGCGCTGCTCCCCTTGTACACAGCCATGCAAATCGTGCTGATGATTATGATGGTGTTGATAGGGAGCCAGCGCGTGTACGCCAACCTCGCCGAACAATGCCCGATAGGCGGGATCACTGCCGACATGCTGAGGGTGGCCTTCACAGCAAATGTGCTGATTCAGGCACAACACATGATCGGTTTGCGCCATCACCCAATGCAGATCATGCGACACCATCAGCACACCACAGCGATGACGCTCGCGCACCGTCCCGATCAGATCGTACATCGCGGTTTGACCCGCTAGATCTACACCTTGCGCAGGCTCATCGAGCACCAGCAAATTGGGATTGCGCAATAATGCACGCGCGAGCAGTACGCGCTGCAACTCGCCGCCGGACAATGCTTGTAGCGCCGTTGTTTCCACGCCGCGCATATCGACTTCATCGAGTGCCGTTGCGATCGTTGCTGCTGTCGCCCCACCCAGTTGCAAAAAACGCAGTGTTGTCAGTGGCAATCCGGGCTCGACGTGCAGCCGCTGCGGCATGTAACCGATACGGAGACCGGCGCGCCGCACCACATTGCCGCTGGATGGGGCAATTAAACCGAGTGCAATTTTCAGCAGTGTCGATTTACCCGCACCATTGGGGCCGATGACGGTGACAATTTCGCTTTCGTTCAGGGTCAGTGAAACGTGATCGAGAATGACTTTTTGTTCGCCGCGAACCGAGATGTGATCGAGTGTCAGCAGCGCCTTATTCATTGCGACGCCCCTGACAATTTGGACATAGGCCAAGGATTTCGA
>CAMLJR010000059.1 GCA_946480345.1 uncultured Spongiibacteraceae bacterium | reverse complement strand
AAAGTCGCGCTCACGATTGCCGATCTCGACGATTGCGATGCGGTACAAAAGAATCACATTCATGAGGCGCTGCATTATCGCGCGCTGGATCGAAAACCGGCTTGAATGAGGCAACGAAAGCTGGCGCACTGTTGAAGCTGATTGCACCCAAGCGCGTGCCTCGAATAAATCTTTCAAATCCCCGCACTCATTCCGGCAGGCACATTATCGGTGTAACACTTCTCTTCCACCCGCTCGCACATGCGCCAACCCTGTGGTGTGCGCACGAATTTATCGTGGTACCAGAGACCGCAGTACATGACGTGTGTACCACCCACTCCGTTATCGGTCACCATTGGATTAAAACAAATAATTTTTGACTGCGCGGTATCGCCAGTCACTTTGACCGAGAAATTGCCGATCATATGGAAGTACATGGGAAATGTTGGCAACACGGTTTTCAACCATGCTTTTACTTCTGTAAAACGACCATCGATGCCGCCAAGCGCGCGGTAATCGATATATGCATCGGGCGTGAACACATTATCGAGATCGTCAAAGCGGCGCGTATCGATTGCCGTCGAATAGTCGACCATCAATTGTTGGATTTCGAGTCGATCAGAAATTTCCTGCAAACTGAGCATGATTATTCTCGCGTTACCAGACTGCTGTCTTAAAAACCCACTTTAGGTTTACGCACGCGAAAAGTCACGCCTGTTTTTGTCGCGGAATTTTATTCGGAAGCGTCGATGCGGTGCGGCTCAAGCTGAATCGATTCGACGCGAGCGCCCATCATCATGATGACGCCGTGGTAGCGCTGTTCGCCGGTGGTCGTGAACTCGAACCAGTAACTCCGCCGAAAACGCCACGTACCGCCATCGCGTTTCAACCAGATGCCGCGCATCACGACGCTCTCATCGAGCAATTGCACGTCGAACGCACGGCAATGTTTGCGCGTTTGCGCGAGGGCGATTTCCTTCACCGCATAAGAACGCCACGCTGCATAGATTAAAAAACCGAATACCAGCAGCAGCGCGATATCGGACAGTTCGATCGCCATCAGTCTTTGGGATGCACTTTAAAAAGTTTGAATAAATTCTCGGTTACCGAAAAACCCAGCTTCTTCGATTGTTCCTTCGCTGCCATTTTCAGCTTCGCCTGATCGATCACATTCGGCTGCTTCGATGCAAGAATAATCCAATTGCCGGTGGAAACGGTGCAGGTGTACACCTCGGCGAATTCTTCGGTGATCGATTGCAGCGTTTCATGTTCGCCGCGATGATCGTCCCAGCAGTTCATGATCAGCCAGCCATGATCGTTCAGCTGCCGCGCGCACGCTTCGATGTACCACGGCTGAAAATACTGCATATCCATGCCTTCCGCGCCGTAGATATCGCTGAACACCATGTCGACGCGCTGTTCGATCGGTGCCTCGAAAAATTCGGCGATGTCCTGTTCGATAATTTTTAACCGCTCGCTCTGCGGCACATCGAAATAGCGTCGCGCCACCTTCACTACGGCGCGGCGCAATTCGATCACGCGCATCTGCAATTCCGGCCAATGATGGAATAGACAATTAGGCACGGCTCCGCCGCCGAGGCCGATCAAAATCGCACTGCGTGGTTCGAGGAATAATGTGGGCAGCAACATCGCGCGCGTGTATTCGTGCTGCAGCATTTCCGGCTGCGCTTTTAGAATGCAGCTCTGCTCGTCGCCTTCGCCGAACGATAAATAGCGCTTGGTGCCATCGTCGAATACCTGAATCGGTCCATGTTCGTCGTACGTGCGGTGAATTTCCTTACCGGGAACTGAATCTTCATCGTGCATGGCGGGAGCTTATATTTACTGCGCGGCAATTCGGGTCGGCCAGTGTAATGGATGGGCAGCAATCGCCGATAGCCGCCTCTCACTGTACGCAAATGTCAAACACTGTACATAAATACAGCCCGGCGTTAGACTCGCCATCCTTTCGACAAGCAAACCGAGACGCGGCCATGGTCAGCCATTTTTTTGCTTACATCAGTAAATTGCGCTGGATCGTACGCTGGGGCCTCAAGCGCAATACGATTCAGGAAAATGTGATGGAACACAGCTGGGAGGTGGCGACACTCGCGCACGTGTTGGCGCTGATTCGTAACCGTTATTTCGATGGGGCCGTCGATGCTAATGCCATTGCAGTGGCCGCGCTGTATCACGATTGCGCGGAAGTTATCACCGGCGATTTGCCATCGCCGGTTAAATACCATTCGCCGGCCATTGAACAGGCGTATCACTCAATCGAACGCGCCGCCGAGCATGAGCTGGTAGGCCTGCTGCCAGCCAAACTGAAAAACGATTTTGCCGCGCTGATGGTTGAAGACAATTTGCCCGTTGAACATCGCCAGATCATCAAAGCCGCCGATACCATCGCCGCGTTCCTGAAATGTCAGGCAGAGTTGAAGGCCGGCAACAACGAATTCGAAAAGGCAGCAGAAAATATCAAACAACGCTTAACCGCGTATCGCTTACCCGAAGTGGATTTTTTTCTATCGACGTTCGCGCCAAGCTATCAGCTGACGCTCGACGAATTATTGCTGCGACGCGGGCAAGGCGGCGAATTATCGGATCACGAACGACACCTGCTGGCCGTCCGCAATTGAATACGTCGCGCTGCCCGTTTTAAAGAAAGGTGAATTAATGCGACGTTTTCAACCAACCGCTAGCGGCTTTTTGCGGCGCGACAACCGGGATATTCGATAAATCTAATTGTTGTGAATGCTGGAACTCGCCCGTTTTCAGCATCTGCGCAATCGGCTGGGCCAGCCGCTGCAAAATGCGATCATTACTGCGATCGGCGTAATTTTGAATGCGGTCGAGTAAATCGTCCGAGCTCAGCTGTAATTTCACACCGAACTCATCGCTGATACGACGACGACATTCGCGCACCAACGCCAGATTTTCAACCTGTAACAACCATGCTTTATTCGCTTGCACCGACGCCCCTGCATTTGCCATATCCAATCTCCATTGATGGAAGAGGTACGAACCGCGAGACAACAGTTTCAGCCTAGAGCATATTGAATTCACAAAAAGCCGCTTAATCAGTATTTCTTGTGCTCAATCACATATCGTTAAGACAGATATGCGATGAGTTTTTCCACAATTATTACTAATTTGTTACTCCATCATGACGGCACAAATATCCACCCTCATGTTAAACAGCGCTTTGCTATTGGAATTCGCCACTGCACCGGGACTGACAAGCAAGAGTGGTAGAATTCCGCAAATTTTTCGTTTCCATTCTTTTTGAACCCCTTCATGACGAACAGCAAAGACACCATCTATTCCACACCGCTCGACGCCATCGGCGGCTTCGCCTTCGATGAGCGGGTGGTGCAGGTTTTTCCGGACATGATTCAACGCTCGGTACCCGGCTATAGCACGATCATTGCGATGACGGGGGTGTTGGCCGAACGCTACGCGCAGCCCCATACACGTTGTTACGATCTCGGCTGTTCGCTCGGCGCCAGCACGCTGGCGATGCGCGCCCAACTCGATCGGCGCGACTGCGAAATTGTCGCCGTGGATAATTCGGAGGCGATGATCGATCGCTGTCGCTCGCTCATTGCGGCCGACTCGCATACGACGCCGGTGACATTGCAACTGGCTGACATCAACGATGTTGCAATTAACAATGCATCTGTAGTTGTCATGAATTTCACGCTGCAGTTTATTCCGCAATCGCAACGCGAAGCGTTGCTCGCGCGCATCGCGACGAACATGTGCGGCGGCGGCATTCTTGTGTTATCGGAAAAAATTCGTTTCGACGATGCGCATTTGCAGGAACTCAATACCGAGTTGCATCATGCCTTCAAGCGCGCGAACGGTTACAGCGAACTCGAAGTTGCACAAAAACGCAGCGCGCTCGAAAACGTGCTGATCCCGGAAACGTTGAATACTCATCGCGAGCGCTTGCAGCGTGTCGATTTCGCCAGCGTCGATGTCTGGTTTCAATGTTTTAACTTTGCCTCTCTGGTAGCCATCAAGTGATCGATTACTCATCCTTTCTCGCACGCCTGCAACAGTTCGGTTTGGAAAAATGGTCGGCGCAATTAGCCGATGTACTGCCGAAATTACTGAACCCGCAACGCCACGGCGATTTACCGCGCTGGTATAGCGCGCTCGACGCACTGCCCGAACTATCGATCGATAAGATCGAACTCGACCGCAACGCGGTGCGCATTAGTGGAAAAGATGTGACAGCGGATCAACGCGACCAGTTGCAGAGCGCATTACGCCAACTGCATCCCTGGCGCAAAGGCCCATACGATTTATTCGGAACCGCAATCGATACCGAATGGCGTTCGGACTGGAAATGGGATCGTTTAAAAAATCAAATTGCGCCGTTGCAGGGTCGCAAGGTGCTGGATGTCGGTTGCGGCAACGGCTATCACTGCTGGCGTATGCGCGGTGCCGGTGCGGAACTGGTGATTGGCATCGATCCGACATTATTGTTTGTTATGCAATACGCGGCACTGCAGCATTATCTGCGCGATGACAGCGTCGCGGTGTTGCCGTTAGGCATCGAGCATTTACCGAAAAAATTACGCTTTTTCGATACGGTATTTTCGATGGGTGTGCTTTATCACCGCCGTTCGCCGTTCGATCATTTATTGGAACTGCGCGAGGCGCTGCGGCCCGGCGGTCAGCTGGTGCTGGAAACGCTGATTATCGATGGCGGCGCCGGCGAAATTCTGGTGCCCGACGATCGGTATGCGCGCATGAATAATGTGTGGTTCCTGCCTAGCACCGCTGCGTTGACGCAATGGTTAAAAAAAGTCGGTTTCAAAAATCCGCAGTTGGTGAATGTCACCTCGACCACCAGCGAAGAGCAACGCAGCACTGACTGGATGACATTTCAATCGCTGTCGCAATGCCTTGATCCGCTCGACCCCACGCGTACGATCGAAGGTTATCCAGCGCCGAAACGCGCGATTCTGATTGCGGAAGCGCCCTGATTCTCGCAATGAAGTCGCTCCGCCGCCCGTCACGTCAGTCGCACATAACTGTTCTATAATTTGCCGCACTTCCTTCCTGATCGAATTCCGAATGACTCAATACGATTACGATTTAATCGCTATCGGCAGCGGCCCCGCTGGCGAAAGCGCCGTGCTTAATGCCACCAAACACGACCGCTCGGCTGCGGTGATCGAGCACGATCACTGGGTCGGCGGTGCCTGCACTCATCGTGGCACCATTCCATCGAAAGTATTGCGGCACGCGGTAAAGCAATTGATGCGCTTCAATACCAATCCCACGTTTCGCGATATTGGCGATCCGCAATCGCTGTCGTTTCCCAAATTGCTGGTCAGCGCCGATGAAGTCATCAAACGTCAGGTCAAGATGCGCAGCAAGTTTTATCAACGCAATCGCATTGACGTGTTGCATGGCACTGCTCGATTGATCGATGCACATACTGTCGAAATTAAAAACGAAGATGGCAGCAACGAGCGCCGCACCGCGCGCAATTTTGTTATTGCCACCGGCGCGCGTCCGTATCGGCCTGCGGATATCGATTTCAATCATCCGCGTATCTACGACAGCGATACGATTCTGCAAATGAAACACACGCCGCGCAAAATTCTGATTTATGGCGCGGGTGTGATCGGTTGCGAATATGCGTCGATTTTTTCCGGTCTGGGTAGCAAGGTTGAGCTGATCAATTCTCGCGAGCGGCTGCTCGAATTTCTCGACGACGAAATTTCCGATGCCTTGAGTTATCACCTGCGCGATTACGGCGTGATGATGCGTCCGCGTGAAAATTACGCGAGTGTCGAAGCGAGCGATGACGGGGTCACGCTGCAGCTGCGCTCGGGCAAACGACTTCACGGCGACGCATTGCTCTGGTGCGCGGGTCGCACTGGCAACACCGATACGCTGGGGCTCGAAAACATCAACCTGAGCACTGACCATCGCGGTTACATCAACGTCAACGAGCACTATCAGACTTCGGTGGAAAATATTTTCGCCGCCGGCGACGTGATCGGTGCGCCCAGCCTCGCGAGCGCGGCTTACGATCAGGGCCGCGCCGCTGCCGCATCGGCGCGCGGTAAAGATCACTGTCGCTTTGTCGAAGATGTGCCGACCGGCATTTATACAATTCCCGAAATCAGCTCGGTCGGCAAAACCGAGCGCGAGCTGACCGAAGCGAACACGCCTTACGAAGTCGGCCGGGCGTTTTTCAAGGAAACCGCGCGCGCGCAGATCAGCGGCGAAGATGTCGGCATGTTGAAAATCCTGTTTCATCCCGAAACGCTGGAAATCCTCGGCGTGCATTGCTTCGGCGCCGAAGCGACAGAGATCATCCATATCGGTCAGGCGATCATGCAGCAGAAGAACGGCGGCAACACCGTGCGTTATTTCATCACGACGACCTTCAATTATCCGACGATGGCCGAGGCCTACCGCATCGCGACATTGAACGGCTTGAACAGGTTGCACACCTGAAACTGAACCAACAAAAAGGGCTGCCGAGGCAGCCCTTTTTTATTCCCACAAGCTTTACGGTCCGAACGTCACATTGACCACAGTCGATAAGCTGCTTTTCAAACCCGCCTTATCGATCGCGGACATAGCGAACGAATAAGTTCCCGCCGACAAATTGGTGACGGTGTAAGTAGTGGTGGTGCCGCTGCTGACAGCGATGGTGCCGGTGGCGCCGCTCGTTCCTACCGTGTAATAAATTTCGTAACCAGCCAGATCGCTGGCGAGCAACGGCTGACCATCGGCTCGTGTGCTTGGTGCCTCCCAACTCAATTGCGCGCTGTAAACGACTGGCGTCGGGGCCGGTGCTGGAGCTGGGGCCGGTGCGGGCGCAGGAGCCGGAGCCGGCGCTGGTGCTGGCTCGGGAGCTGGGGCCGGCGCAGGCGCTGGAGAAGGGGCCGGTGCCGGCTCGGGAGCTGGAGCTGGAGCTGGAGCTGGAGCTGGAGCTGGAGCCGGTGCTGGTGCTGGTGCTGGTGCTGGTGCAGGTTCGGGAACTGGGGCCGGCGCCGGAGCAGGTGCTGGCACTGGTGTCGGCGCCGGACATTTCAGCATTTTGCTTAGATAGGAAGAATCGAGATCGTCGCAATAGCCGGGAACCGACGTACCGGACCCGCCACCCGAGCTGGTCTGGCTCGAACGTTTACCGGCAACCGCCTGATTGGCAGCCGCGACCGAGAGAATAAAGCAGACACTGATTACTGCAGATTTACGCATGTCATTCTCGCTATTGCGCAATTTCGTAATGCCGGGACAAATTTTGTAGTGCTGGGACAGAGGATCGCGACACCGCGATGCATGCGAAATCTAGTCGACGCTTTTGAACCTCGACGGCTTGCCGTTACGCATTTGTGAAGCTCATCAATAGAAAACTCACGGCACGCGGATCACGTCGCAAAACCGCCCTCGCTCAAGCCGAAAAAACTGTGCGGTCGTTCGCAGTCCTGGCTAGGCGGCTGTCTTCTGCTATTGTTTTGAGCACACCAACGCAACCGCTTATGCGGTTCATTTCAGCCCGGTTTCAGTTGGTGATTCATAACAGGTGTACCGAAGTTGCCCGATCGAGCCGAACCCCATCGCTCAATAGCCGAAAAATCGTCGATCCCCGCTTTCGCCATCATCCTGGGGGTGGTAGCGGTGTATTTGGCTGCCGCAGCATTGGGTTTATCGTTTTCGCCGGCAGTCGATGACCGGATAGTAATTGCCGTATGGCTGCCCGGCGGTGTCGCGTTCGCCGCCATCTGGTGCTTTGGACGCATCGGCACGCTGGCAACGATTATCGGCGCCGTTCTGCACACCAGTTATTTTGGTGGAAGTATCTGGCATGGTATCTGGGGCGCCACCACCATCGTTCTGCCCGTGCACCTTTCCATTTATTGGCTGCAGCGCAGCGGAGTTCAGGATTTATTCGGCAGCCCGCGTGCCGTGGGATTATTCACGCTGTACTGCGGCACGATCGCCGCCGGCCTCAGCACGCTGATGTGGGTTATCCCTGCCGCGCTCGGATATTTTTCGAGCCCGACACCACTGCCGAATCTGACTTTGAACTGGTACGGCGCGACCATGCTCGGCATTTGTCTGGTCGCACCGCCTCTCGTGTGCTGGCGCGACTGGCGCGCACTGACGCGGCGGCAGTGGATTGAAGTCGCCGCGCTCAATCTGCTGGTCATCGGGATGTGCTGGTATTTGTTCGGGGTGAAACGCCTGCCCTGGAGCACACCGCTCGCCATGCAAGCGATGCCGTTCATTCTCGCGATGGCATTGCGTTACAACTTCGGCGTGGTCGCATCAATGACGATGCTGCAGGCGCTGATTACTTTACTGGCGGCGTATTCCGGTTTAATGCCGGGCGACGCGCGCTCGACCTATTCGTTCTTGCAGCTGTTTCTCACTGCGCTCGCGCTTTCCATGCTCGGCATGGGTGCGGGCCGGGCCGCGATCACACAGGCATTCCAGCGACTGACTCGAAGCGAGGCGCAGTTTCGCGCGATGTTCGAACAGGCCGCCATCGGATTGATGATGCGCGATACCGTGACCGGCGAACGGCGCGTCAATCAGAAGCTGTGCGACATGCTCGGCTATCCCGAGGATGAACTCCCCTACCCGACGCTCAGTGCAATTTCGCTGCCGGACGAAATGCAACTCACCGAAGAATTGACGGCGCAGCTGGTGCGCGGCGATATCCAGAACGCGCATCAGCAGAAGCGCTACATCCGCAAGGATGGCAGCACGATATGGGCGAGCCTGACCATGTCGATGCTGCGGGGAGATGGCGACGAGCCTCGACTCTTTTTTGCGGTGTTCGAGGATATCTCCGAGCGCAAACGCATCGAGGCTCAGATTCACGGTCAATCGAGCGTGTTACGCGCCCTGACGCTCGGCACGCCACTGCCGGAACTACTTGAGCAGATCGCGCTGCTCGCCGACGAACTGTGGCCGGATTCGCGCTGCGCCATCTTTACTGCCGATAACGACAAGAACGCGTTATTTTTTGCCGCCGGACCACACCTGCCGCAATGGACCCCCGACCCCGCCCAGCCAATACCCATTGCGGACGGCATGGCAAGCACGCCGACCGCTGCCGCACGCCGCGAAATGGTGATTTCCAGCGATACCGCACTCGATCCGCGTTGGGCGACGCATCCGGGAGTTTCCACGGAAACATGGCAACGTGCCGCGTGGGCCATGCCGTGCAGTAGTAATGACGGCCAATTGCTCGGCGTTGCGACGCTCTATTTCGATCATCCGTGCGAGCCCAACGCGCAGGATCGCGAGCTGCTCGAAACGATTGCATGGCTTACGGCCATCGTGGTCCAGCGGCACCGCGACGCACGCGATTTATTCACCAGCGAGCAACGTTTGCGATCGCTGTTCGAGCAGAACGCGATTGGCGTGGTATTGACCACCGCCGACGGCTCCTCCATGCAGGTGAATCAGAAATATCTCGACATCGTTGGCTATTCCCACGAGGAGCTGGTCAGCAGCCAATTCAAAATTTTTGTTCCGCCGGAAGACCTCGAACAGGTCGATGCCGATATTCAACGCTTGGTCAATCGCGAGGCAGATCACTATCAGGTCGAACGCCGCTACATCCGTAAAGGCGGTCAGGAAATCTGGTGTAACGTCACGACCACCGTGGTGTGCAACGAAGCCGGCGATATCACGCTGTTCATCGGTCTGGCCGAGGACATTACCGAACGTAAACTCGCCGAAGCGGAAGTCGAGCGGCTCGCTCTGTTCGACGTGCTGACCGGTTTGCCGAATCGCCGGTTATTTGGCGATCGCCTACAGACCGCGCTAGCCACGGCGCGCCGCAGCGGTCAGATCGGTGCGCTGATCTATATCGATCTGGATAACTTCAAACAATTGAACGACGCCCGCGGTCACTCCGCCGGCGACGAGTTGCTCCAGCAAATTGCCACACGCTTACGCCAGCAATTACGCGAAGAGGATTCGGTGGCGCGCCTGGGCGGCGACGAGTTCGTCGTGCTGTTACAAAACATAGACAGCAATGCCGATGAAGCCTCCCGTGCCGTGTCGGTTCTCGCGCAGAAATTGCGCAGCGCGCTGGCAGTACCGTACATATTGCAGAGCGGTTTCGAACACATCGCCACCGCCAGTATCGGTATCACGCTGTTCCCGAAAGGCGACGAAAGCGCGGACGATCTGATGAAGCAGGCCGACTTTGCGATGTACCGCGTCAAAGCCGAGCAACGCAACGCGTTCCGGTTTTACGCACCGGAAATGCGCGATGCCGCCGATCGCCGTATCGCCCTCGAACACGATTTTCGCCATGCACTGCAACACGATGGCTTCGAACTCTATTTGCAGCCGCAATACGATGCGCAGCAAGTCATTATCGGCAGTGAAGCCCTGCTGCGCTGGCAGCGCAGTGAAAATCAATTCGTATCGCCGATGGAATTTATTCCTCTCGCCGAACAGACCGGCTTGATCGTCCCACTCGGTGAATGGGTGTTGGCGGAGGTAGCCAAAATTATTCACCGCAGTGAATTGCAGGGTTACGAATTATCGATTTCCGTCAACGTCAGCCCACGCCAATTTCAGGAAGCGGATTTCGTCGATCGTGTCCGCGATATTTTGTGGGAGCACGGCGCCGATGCGGGTCGCCTGATTATCGAAATTACCGAAGGCAGCGTGATGGCCGATTTCGAAGATGCGCGCACTAAGATGATCGCGTTGAAGAAGCTCGGCATTCGTTTATCGATCGACGATTTCGGTACCGGGCATTCGTCATTGGCGTATTTGAAACGATTGCCGTTGCACGAACTTAAAATCGATCGCGAATTCGTCAACGATTTACCGCATGACGCCAACGATGTCGCACTGGTTGAAGCGATTCTCGCCGTAACGCGCCACCTGCAATTGGAAGTCGTGGCCGAAGGGGTGGAGACCGCCGGGCAATTCGAATTTCTGGCCGAACGCCAATGCCATCGCTTTCAGGGATTTTTCCTCGCGCAGCCGCAACCGGTGAACGATTACCTCGCCCTGCTGGCGGAGACATTTCCACCGCCTCCGGAAAATCCCGACGATTCCGAAGATTTCCTGAGTGTGATCGAGTAAGCGTTGGACGCCACCTAACGCTTGAACACGATCGCGAACACATCGTCATAGTGCGCAGCGAAATTCACGCGTAAATTCGCGCGGATGTAATCGGGCAGCTCCTCGTAATCGCGCCGGTTCGGCTCGGGCAAAATCAACTCGCGAATACCGGCGCGTTTCGCCGCAATCACTTTTTCGCGGATGCCGCCCACTGCAAGTACTTCGCCGGTTAACGTCAATTCACCGGTCATCGCCAGCGCGCGCTGCGGCCGCTGACCGCGTGCGAGCGATAACAATGCCGTCGCCATCGTGACGCCTGCGCTCGGGCCATCCTTCGGCGTCGCACCTTCCGGCACATGCAAATGCACCATCGATTCATCGAAGAATTTTTCGGTAACGCCATATCGAGAAAGATTCGACATCGCAAAGCTGTACGCGATCTCGGCCGATTCTTTCATCACCTCGCCTAATTTTCCGGTCAACTTGAAACCGCGATTCAACGTATGCACGCGCGTGCATTCGACCGGCAATGTCGCGCCGCCCATCGATGTCCACGCCAGACCGGTGACGACACCGACGCCACGCTTCGGATTTTCCTGGCGGAAAAACGGCATGCCGAGCAATTCGGCGACTTCGGTTTTGCCGATGCGCAAATTCAGTTTTGAATCGTCGAGTAAACGCACCGCCGCTTTCCGCACGATACGCCCGAGTTGTTTTTCGAGATTACGCACCCCGGCTTCGCGCGCGTAACCTTCGATCACCGCACGCAAGGCGGTGTCGGCAATTTTCAATCGTGTTTTCGCGATACCGGAACGCTGCAGCAAGCGCGGCCACAAATGATGTTTGGCAATCGCGAGTTTTTCTTCGGTGATGTAACCGGCCAGACGAATGACTTCCATCCGATCGAGCAGCGGCCCCGGAATCGTATCGAGCTGATTCGCCGTGCAGACGAATAATGTCTTCGATAAGTCGAGCCGCAGATCGAGATAGTGATCGAGAAAATCGACGTTCTGTTCGGGATCGAGCACTTCGAGCAACGCCGACGCCGGATCGCCCTGATACGACGCGCCGATTTTGTCGATTTCATCGAGCATGATGACCGGATTCGCGACTTCGACTTCTTTCAATGCCTGCACCAGTTTGCCCGGCATCGCGCCGATATATGTGCGGCGATGGCCTTTGATTTCCGCCTCATCGCGCATACCGCCCAAACTGAAACGATAGAATTTTCGTCCTAACGCATCCGCTATGCTGCGGCCGATCGATGTTTTACCCACGCCCGGCGGGCCGACCAGCAGAATGATCGAGCCCGACACTTCGCCTTTGAATTTTGCCACCGCGAGAAATTCGATAATGCGTTGTTTGACGTCATCGAGGCCGTCGTGATGTTGATCGAGCACTTTGCGTGCGTGCGTCAGTTCGAGCTTGTCTTCCGAATACACGCCCCAGGGCATGCTTGTCGCCCAATCGAGATAATTGCGCGTGACCGCATATTCGGGCGAGCCAGTTTCCAACACCGATAATTTCTTCAGTTCTTCGTCTATTTTTTTCTGCGCGGCCGGTGGCACTGTTTTGCCTTCGAGCCGCTGGCTGAATTCCTCCGCATCGGCGGTGCGATCGTCTTTCGATAAACCCAATTCCTGCTGAATGACTTTCAATTGTTCGCGCAGAAAGAATTCGCGCTGACGCTCCTGAATATTTTCATTTACCTGCGCGCTGATCTGGCTCTGCATCTGCGCGAGTTCTTTTTCCTTGCGCAGTAACAGCAATACTTTTTCCATGCGCCGCAACAACGGCTGCGTTTCGAGGACATCCTGCAAATCAGTGGCTTTTGCCGTGGTAATCGCGGCCGCGAAATCGGTGAGCAACGCCGGCTCATTCGGACTGAAATGCATGAGGTACTGTTTGAGCTCCTCGCTGTACAGCGGATTCAGCGGCAGCAATTCCTTGATCGTATTGATCAACGCCATCGCATACGCGCGCACTTCATCGCTGTCGCTATCGCCGGCATTGTCCGGATAATCGACCTCGACCATATAAGGCGGCTCTTTGGTGATCCAGCGCCGAATGCGAAAGCGCTTTAAACCCTGCACCAGAATCTGGGCGTGTTCGCCATCGTGCTGCGCGCGATGCAGGCGCACCGCGCAGCCGATACTCGGCACTTTGTCCGGATCGATATGCGTCGGCTCCTGCTCGCCGCAGTACAGCAGTCCGAGCACCGGCCGCTCGGTTTTGGAAGCGCGTTCGAGGGTGGTTCCCCACGCTTTCAGATTCAGCACGATCGGCTGGATCTGTGCCGGAAAAAACGGACGCCCCGGCACCGGAATCAGCTGCAACGTCGATGGCAGCACCGCATCGGGCAACACCAGGCTCGTGCTGGCGGCCTCGCGCGCTTCGTCTATCGATGCATCGGATGACAGGACTTCGAAATCGTCGGAATTTTGTTCGGTCATGGATGAGGTAATCCGCTGGAAAGGGCTAGCTGGCTAAAAATACGACCTGACTGGCTATAAATAAGCGCTGACTGCCTATCTGGGGATCATGGCGGCAAATTTCAAATCAACAGACGAGCTCGGCGTACACCGCATTACCGGCCCGGTTGTATTCGAACTTGCGACAGAACTCGCGCACGAGGGCGATTCCGCGTCCGGCGAGGGCTTGCGTATCGGCGAGCGAATAGCCCGGCAACCGACGGGTATCGAAGCCGGGACCGGTATCACGCAGATAAACGCGAACGATGCCGTGGCTGCCTTCGCGTCGATACGAGAGCTGTAACTGAATCTGGCCGCGCTGTAACGATTGCAAACGCTGCCGGCGCAATTCGATGAAACGCTCGAAGCCATCGGCGTCGCGTTTTCGCTCCGACGACAAACTCAGCAAGCCGTGTTCGAGCGCGTTCACGAATAGTTCGGTAATTACGAGAAAGAAGGTGCCGGAATGTGCACGCGATAAACCCATGGCATGCGCCCACTCCATCACCATCGGCACCAGATCGACGCTTTTTAATTGTTCCGCCGATAACAACGTATCGAGCTGCCAATCGCTCTGCACATCTTCGCCGCCCGCCGCCTGGTCTCCGGCGTGTTCCGCAATGCCGATCTGTTGCCCGGTTTGAGCCGGCACTGCCGCGAGCGGACACTCAACCAATGCGCATGAAATATCGTCATGCGGTGCAGCTCCCTGCATTCGCTGCATGAATGCCAATTGCAATGCGTGCAAACGCTGCGCCGGCGGTGCAGCCGATAACGCGGCAATCGTGCGTTCAATACCGAACGGATCGTGCAAGCCGGCTTCAATCAAGCCGTCCGAAAACATCACAAGTTGCAGCTCTTGTTGATAATGAAAATATTCGATATTGGCTTTGAACTCGTCGGCCGCCAAAATGCCGAGCGGTAGATGCCGCGATTTAAAACGCCGCTGCTCATGGCCGTGGTTATCGAATAACAACAGCGGTGGAATGCCGCCATTCCATATCTCGATGACCTGGTCCTGCGAGTTGATTGCCACCAGCGCCAGCGCGACAAAACGATCGATAGGACAATACGTGCGGACCTGCCGATTCATTTCCGCAACAATCGATGCGACGTTGAAACCCTTAGCCGTCATCGCATAAAACACATTCGCTACCGGCAACAACGTCACAGCGGCAGCCAGACCATGCCCGGTGGCATCGGCGAGCATGATGTAACGCAGCCCGTTTTCGGCCTGCGCGTGCAACAGCAAATCGCCGCTGACACCGGCGGCGGCCACGCACCAGCTCTCGGGCTGATCGGGCCCGTCATCGCGACGCACGAGGCGCTCCATGATGTGCCTGGTCAATTGCATCTCGTGTTCGGCCTGCTGATAAAACTTCTGCAACTCGCGTTGTGAGCGCTCGATTTCTCGCTGCATTGCCGCAATTCGTTGCAGCGCATTCATCTTCGCCTGCAGCACCGGGAATTTAATTGGCTTCGCCAGGTAATCGTCGCAGCCGCCGTTCAGCGCATTTAAAAATTCCGCTTCGTCACTGTGTGCGCTGAGCATGATGATCGGCACCCAATGCGCATTCGGCAATTGTCGAATCGCCTGCGTGGTTTCGATACCGTTCATGCCCGGCATCACCATGTCCATCAATACGATATCGGGAGAGCTTTCGATAAAGCGCTTGATCGCCTGCTCGCCGTCGGCGGCTGGAATCGGATCGTGATCGAGAAAGCGCAAGTGCTCGCATAACACTTCGCGCGTGAGATAGGTGTCGTCGACAACGAGAATTTTTAACTGGCGATGCGGAGTTTCCATGCGCGCAATCCTGTACCTCTGCGGAGGAAGCGATCCAATAGTACAGGATAGATGTCGAGAAAATCCTGTCGCACGGAATCAGTCGATCACGCCGGTCCGCCACTCGATAGCACCCGCGATTTAAACGCATTTAGCGCGCGCTCGCGGGCAAATTTCAAATCGACAATCGGGGCTGGATAACCCGCCTGCAACAATTGCGGATGACCAGGTTGTAGCAATATTTTCGAATCGAGCGTTTTCAGTTGCGGCAAAAATTGTTTGCAGAATTGCGCATCAGGATCGAAACGTTCCATCTGCCGCACCGGATTGAGCAAGCGAAAATACGGCACGGCATCGGTGCCGGTCGATGCGCTCCACTGCCAACCGCCATTGTTGGCGGCGAGATCGCCATCGATTAAATGCTGCATAAAAAAACGCTCGCCGCGCCGCCAATCGAGCAATAGATATTTGCAAAGAAACATTGCCGTGATCATACGCAAACGATTATGCATCCAGCCGGTCTGCACCAGTTGGCGCATCGCCGCATCGACCAGCGGGAAACCGGTATTACCTTCGCACCAGGCCTGAAAATCGCGATCGTCATCGCGCCACGCAATGAATTCGGTATCGGGCCGCATCGCGCGTTGCATACTGACACGCGGAAATTGCGCCAGCAGATGCGTATAAAATTCGCGCCACAACAATTC
>CAMLJR010000058.1 GCA_946480345.1 uncultured Spongiibacteraceae bacterium | reverse complement strand
CGAGCATGTCGTCAGCGTCATGCGTGAATCCCTCGCTGACGTTCATGGCGCTGACGGCGCGTGCGGCCGACTATGCGGTGAAGCAGTTGAAGGCGGGGAAGGTTTAATCCAGCCCGGTCGTTGAAAGTCATAAGTTGAAAGCGCTGGTTTGTAGGCGCTAGTTTGTAGGCAATAAGGAGGGCGCGATGCAATGTCGCGCCCTTTTCGAATTACTGCCTCTAAAACAACATTCGAAAAACACTTCTGCTGCAATAAAAGCAGCCACGGCATTTCATTTTAATTATTCATTTAATTTAATCGGGAAAAACGATTTCGACTCCCCTCGCCGGATTTAGCAGAACCCCATTATTTCCCGAATTTTCCAGCATTTATTTACACACCCGCGATTCGAAATAAATTAATGGCGGGCGTGGCATGGTATCTGCGTTGTCATCGGTAAACGCTATGGGAGACGCGACGATGACTATTAAATTTGTTTGGCAATTGCCGACTCAAGCAGACGGTCAATACCGTATCGAAGAATTACCTTTCGATGACCGCGAATCGATCGTCGATTCGGTGAAATCTGCGATTACGACGATTAGCGATGTGGTGACGGATAGCTGGGGGAAAAATACCAAAATTCACATCTTCAACGCGCTACCTCCGCGTCAATTAGAAACATTGATAGAGGATCTGCGGTTGTTTGCCCTACAACAACAGCGCGATGTAGTTATGGGGCTCAGGATCGATGTCTTGGTCCGCGAAAACGAAGAAGAAGCGATACACACCGCGCGTAAATTTTTAAATCCCGCAAATTTCGATTTCTATTCACCGTGGCAGGCGCCGAAATTCGCAACGCCGTTTGCGCAATACGGTACAGGCGCGCATTCCGCACTGATCGGTAGCTATGACGATGTCAGCGAACAGATCCTGCAATATATCGATGCGGGGGTGGAGGTTTTTGTACTGGCGGCCGTTCCACACAATGAAGAAGTGAAACGTTTCGATACGCATGTTGCGCCACGAGTGCGGGCAGCGCTGTCTCAACGGGCGCCTCGGCGTCCTGCATTTGAGC
This sequence comes from uncultured Spongiibacteraceae bacterium, assembly GCA_946480345.1. Next base: position 14,999 of record CAMLJR010000058.1, on the reverse strand, counting down.
GTGCAATCAGCGCGGCATGATTACACCACGCCACCGAGTTCGTGCAGATATCGCCAAGGATATACACCGCGATTGTGACCATCGCTGAAATGTATTTGTAAGCCATAACCCAGCGGTGTTATCGCGAGCACTTCGACTTTAGTGCAAGGCGGCGATACAACACCGAGCAACGCATCGGCACGGCAGCCTGCGCAACGGCAGTGCGAACGTAATTTATCGCCATCAAATTCGAAATCCATATCGTCCCAGCGCAGTAGCAATTTTCCTGCGCGTACCGCTAACGCATCGGGAGTTATGCTTGCGTTAAGGCCGAATGCATGACGCAACGGCCTTAATAAAATATTTGATTAGGTTTTACAGCATTCCATAAAGCTTGAGGCGATGGCGCAGAATATTGCGACTGATGCCGAGTAGGCGTGCAGTCTGGAGCTGGTTTTTCTGGCAATACTCGAACGCGCAACGCACTACCCGCGCTTCAATATCGGCAAAGAGATTTTTTGTATTTCTCTCGAAGATGCTCAGCAACGCTTGTTCAAGTGCAGAACTCGCATTGCTGATATCGGTATGAGACGTAAATGAACGTTCATCGACGCTCAGGCGCGCGAGATGCAAATCCTGCGCTTCAATACGACCATTGCGCATTACCAGCATCGCGTGATGAATGACGTTTTCCAATTCGCGTATATTGCCCGGCCAGGGATAATTCAGCAGGGCGTTGCGTGCTGATTCGCTCAACTCTGTGTTGTCGAGTCCGAGATGCTCCAGATAAACGCCGATAAAATGTTGCGCAAGCGGAAGAATGTCACCAATGCGTTCCCGCAGCGGTGGTAGCTGCAATCGTGCAACATTGAGTCGGTAATACAAATCTTCGCGAAACCTTCCGGTACGCACAGCTTCCTCAAGATTCACATTTGTCGCTGCTATCAGCCGAATGTCGATTGGGATCGCAACGCGCCCACCGACGCGGCTCAATTCGCGCTCCTGCAACACGCGCAAAAGTTTTACCTGCGTAGCCGGTGGCAAATCGCCAATTTCATCCAGAAAAAGCGTGCCGCCATTGGCGACTTCGAACCAGCCTTTCTTTTGCAACGCTGCGCCTGTGAACGCACCTTTCTCGTGACCGAACAGTTCGCTTTCCACCAATTGCTCGGGCAGTGCAGCGCAATTGACTGCCACGAACGAACCTTTGCTGCGCAGGCTTAATTGATGAAGCTTGCGCGCGATTAATTCTTTGCCTGTGCCGGTTTCGCCGATGACCAGCACATTTGCATTACTGGGCGCTAACAGCTGCAGGCGCTCATACAACGCCTGTGACAAGGGATCTTCGAACACCAACGCTGTTGCCCGGATGCTGCGTGAATACGCCGTCGGGTTATCGAACGCCACAACTTCGCTTTTCAATTTGCTCGTCAACGATCCATAACCGGCATAGCCGGTCGTATCGAACGATGGATCAACAACCTCATTCATCATTTGTTCCTAATGGGGTAACGCAACCAAACCGCTCTAATCGAGTTTTGCCAACGCGACATCGGTTGCCTTAACAAAGGCGATGACATTCGTGCCGATTTGAAAATTCAATTCTTTAACAGCGCGCGTGGATACCAGCGAAACCACAATTCCGGAGCTGGTCTGTACCTCTACTTCACTGATGACAGGTCCGATTTCGATATGTGAAATAGCGCCAGAAAATTGATTGCGTGGATTCAGTGATGAAATGCTCATGGTGTGAAAGCTCGAATAAAAATATGGAGCCACCATAGCATTAGGATTGAGCGATAAAAAAAGACGAAATAATTACTAGGTTATTCCATTCACCGCGACAAATGACGCGCAAGGTTGGCGATCGGCGATTGGCATCGCCGAGAAACGCATTAATATTATTTCGACGAATTAATATTTTGTTAGCGGAATTTTTCAAATCAAAATAACGCCAACGCACGTATCGGCATTCCGGTAGCACCTTCGATCGGCGGTGCGCCGACAATCAGTACTGCGCCGGTCGGCGGCACGGCCGCCAGATTGGTCAGGCCTTCGATTCCCCAGCGACCGCTCGACAGCCACGCTTTGTGGAAGGGATAACTCGGCGTGTTGTTGCTGCTGTCGATCGTCATGGTGTCGACGGCTACGCCTTTAACCGCGCGTTTCATTAATAAATCGATCACGCCGGGGCCAAACCCCGGCATTATCAGGCGCGACCCCGTTACAGAACGCGGCTGCGTCTTGAATGGCGGCTGTGTCTTAAATGGTGACAGCGGATCAATGCCCGACCACAACGCGACGCAGCAGCCTTCGGGCAAACGGCCGTGGCGATTTTCCCAGCGTTCGATATCCGCTGGTTCCACTTCCTCGCTGCCGTTCGCGGCGAGCTTTTCGCGCAGATCGAGAATCGCCAGCGGCACGATCAGATCGCCAATCGGTATTTCGCCCAGGCTCGCGCCGCCTTCGTCGAAGTGATTCGGCGCGTCGATGTGCGTGCCGGTGTGTTCGACCAGCGACAGCCGATTGAGCCGCATGCCGGCCGCCTTGCCGGAGCCATCGATCGGCTCGGCGGCGATGCGCGGTTTGGCCTGGCCGAAGTTAAACGCCTTGGTCAGCTTATGCGTCATATCGACGAATTGAATCGTGCCGCCCTTGAACGCAATCGACCCGTCGGCGGGCGCGATAGTGGCTGCCGCAGCAGGGTGCGTGTTGCCAAACATGGCCAGCGCGGCGGTCCAGCCGATGCCCTTCAATACGGCGCGGCGATCGGCTTCGATCTCGGATTGATTCATCGCAGGTGCTCCTGATTATTCTGTGCTTTTAAGCATCGGCGAATTGAATGGCTTCGAAGTCGTGTACCGGTGGCAAGTCAAACCAGCGCCGCCCATCCGCATCTTTTCGACTGGCCTTGATGGTCTGCCCGCCAACCAGCAGGCGTGCCTGCGCGGCGACTTGCGGCAGTACGCCCAGTTTCAGCCCGTGCAATGCGGGCGGCGTGCTGTAGCGGGTGTTGCGCTGGCCGGCGTAATTGATGACATGCACCAGCGTTTTACCCGTCGCTGCCTGCCGTTGCACGGTCATCTCGACCTGGCCGTCGCCCTGTAAAACGAACGGTGCCGGCGGCGCGAAACGGGCGATCAGCGCGGCAAACAATTCCCGGTGCGCATCGAGCCCGTCGCGGTAATAGTGCCAGTCGGGCAGCCAGGGGATATGAACCGCATGGCCCCGCCCGAATGCCTTGATAAGGACGCCGGGATCGTTGCGCGGCTTGGTGCCGGGAATCGCATAGCTCAATTCGGGTGGGCCAAAGCGCTGATCGGGGGCGAACGGAATGAGATTGCGCGCGCCTGCGCGGATCGTTGTCGGGAAGTAGTGACCATCGAGCGCGATGCGCGCCCCGCCGAAATCCAGCTCGGCACCTGCATCATTCAGCGACCAGCCGTGTGCATCCACTGGCGTGCCGAACGCTTCGACCGGGCTTGAGGCGAGCGGCATCTTCGTGCGCGGCTTGCCGTGCTCGTCATGGCTGCCGGTCATCCCGGTGGCGATCAACAGCCCACCGCGCTCCACCCATGCGTCGAGCGCCGCCGCTTCCGCATCGGAGAGTTGCATCGCGTGCGGCGCGACAATCACGTCATAGCCCTGCAATAACGCTGGATACTGTTGCGCCACGCCGAGACTGGGGCCGGTGACCATCCAGAACGGCAGGCGCGCATCGACCAATGCCGAATACGCGCCGCGACCGGCCTGTTCGGAATAATTCCACGGCATCTCGGCTTTGGTTGTCGGCCAGAAGTCGCGCCGATACAGCGCCACGCGCATCGCCGGGGTGAGGCCGGCGTAGTGCTGCGCATTGGCCGCATGCCATTTGTAAAGCTGCGAAACAGGTGGCAGCCAGCGCTGATCGTTCTGATCGGCGAGGGTACCCATCAGATAGAGATCCAGCTTCGCGCCGAGACCGAGCGCCTGTGCCATGCGCAGGATGTGGCAAGCGGCGCTTTCGGTGACCTGCCGCCACGGATAATCGATGTGCGCGGTGGATGTTGCAGAGAATGGTTTGTCGGAAAGCGTGCCCAGGATGATGCGCGTTTGCTCGCCGGACTGGTACGCCCATTCGGGCGCGGGGCGATCGACGCGACGTTGCGATTCGCTGCGCACGACGCGATCGTATCCGTCGAGTAACGGCGCGTTCGGCCGGAGCTTATGCGCGAAAGCACGCATTCTGGCGGACAGTTCGGCACTGGTGCGGGTACGAAATTCGCTATAGGCGTGCCAGTTGGGATCGGAGGCGTCGTCCTTGGCGGGGAGTTCGAGACGGTACATTTCACGGAAGCGACGGCGGCAGTTATCGCAGACGCAAATACCGTGCGCGATGTTGCTGTAGTTCGTCGACGAGTACCCCACCATATTGAAGAACAAACCTTCCGCATCGTAACGGGTCAGTCCTTCGCGCAATATTTCGAAGCCGTATTCCTGCGCCCAGCCGCCGTTCGGACACGCCTCGTAAGTGCCGGCATATTCGCGCGGGCCACCGTTGCGATTTTTGACGAACCATTCGGGGTGCGCGTCGTAAGCCACTTTCATCGCTTTGGAGAGATCGTAGCGGCCGATATACGTGAGGCCGTGCGAGCGCGCCGCTTCCAGCATTTCGCCGACAAAATCGCCTTTCAGGTAGGGATTCTTGTACTGCAATTCGAGCTGGGTCGGATAGAACGCGACGATTCCGCCGATATTGGAAACGATCGCCGTGGCGCCGAAATCTTTAACCGCGCGTGCGATTTCGCGCGGATCCTGGAGCGCATCGATTTCGCGTAAATTGGTTTGCAGGATGCGATATTCCTTTTCCCACCAGTGTGCGCCAGCGCTAGTGGCGCCGACGGCAGGGAGGACAATGCTGCCGCCTGCGGCGAGACCGAGTGTGGTGATCGAAATACCTTTCAGCACATCGCGCCGCGAGAGCGTCAGCTCATTCGATATTTGCGCCATGCCGTTCGCGTCGTTTGTCGATTCGTTATCCATGCAATCTGCTCCGCATTTTTATTAATTATTCCGCAGCACGGCACCGATGGCTCGGCTGCATTCGTGTACGCAGCCGATGGTAGTGAAAGCGAACCGAATTGTCGTTTGCGTTAATGTAAATTTAATGCGGCAGTTCCCGCTGCATTTGCGCGGGTTATCCAGCGCTGGCGCCATGAATTTCGCGCTTAACAATGTGTGTCGGTGCAGCAGCGCAATACTTCGCAATCGCTCGGTCGCTTTTATGCGCGCGAATAATTTTCAATGGCTGCGCGAATTTTTCGCAAAGAAAAATACTCATGACTTCAGCGCAATTAATTCGAGTGATGATGTAAACGATTCCACGCCCGCCATTGATTAATAACAACACATTTCGAGTGGTTAAATAGCGAGACTAGGTTATTCTTTCTTAAAAAATTAAGAAGGCATTGCTCTCGTGCTCAACAACAATTTCATTTTCATGGCTGTCGTCGTAGTGACGGCGTTGATTGCGGTGGGACTATTTTGGCGCCGATACTCGCGATCCCCGCAAATGCTATTTCGATTGGAGGATACCCAGCTGCCAATGCTGGTAGTCGATAAGCGCGGACTTATCTGCAATGTGAATCGCGAGCTGGAAGAATTATTCGGTTACGAGCGTGGCGAGTTGCTACAGCAATCGATGGAAATCCTCGTGCCGCTCTCTCAGCGCGATAGCCATCAAAAAAAACGAGCGGCTTACAGCGCAGCGCCAAAACCGCAAGCGATGTCGCGTCGTCAGCTGAATGGTTTGCACAAGAATGGCAGCCAAATACCGATTGAGGTCAGTCTGAGCCCGCGTTTTAGTTTGCGCGGCGTCATTGTTGTGGCGACAGTGATCGATGTTTCTGAAAAAGTGATGCGAGCGCGTGAGCTGCAAGATGCATATCAGTTAATGCAGTCGATCATTCATAGCGCGCCGTTCAGCATGATTGCCACGGATCCGCACGGAAAAATTATTTCAATGAGTCCGGCGGCCGAACGCATGCTGTGGTATCGCTCGGACGAGTTGGTGGGGCGCTGCACGCCGGAGCTCATACACGATGCACAAGAAATCGCTCAGCAGGCGGAATCCTTGAGCATCGAGTTGGGCGAATACGTAGCGCCCGGCTTCGAGGCGTTTGTCGCGAAAGCAAAACGCGGCATCACCGATTCGCGCGAGTGGACATACATTCGCAAAGACGGCTCGCGCCTGCCGGTGCAATTAACCATTACGGCGTTGCGCGGCGCGGATCATGAGCTGCGTGGTTTTCTCGGCATTGCATATGACATCAGCGAGCGTAAACGCTCCGACGAATATATTCGTTTTCTCGCGCATCACGATGTGTTGACCGGTTTGCCGAACCGCACGTTATTACAGGATCGTCTGACGATGGCGATCGAGCGCGCACGGCGTTTTCATCATCGCGTCGGATTGATAATGGTCGATCTCGATCATTTCAAACGTATCAACGATTCACTCGGGCACCATACCGGCGATCAATTGCTGGTGGTGATTGCGCAACGGCTGGCGTCGTGCGCGCGTTCCAGCGATACCGTGGCGAGAATGGGGGGAGATGAGTTTGTCGTCGTTTTATCCGATGTACACGCGGTGGAGGATGTGCGCATCGTTGCCGAAAAAATCGTGGAGCAGGTTTCGAAAACGATCAGTGTGGGCACTCATCAATTGCAGACTACACCCAGTATCGGTGTCGCGCTTTTTCCCGACGACGGCGATGATCCTGTGGTGTTATTGAAAAATGCCGATATGGCGATGTATGAGGCAAAAGCAACCGGCCGCAGCAATGTGCAGATATTTTCGCTGGCGATGGCGAACTCAATTGTCACGCGCATGGAGATCGAGCAGGCATTGCAGCAGGCTCTGGCGCTCAATCAATTCGCATTGGTGTTTCAACCGCAAATTTCACTTCACGACGGCAAAGTCGTAGGTGTCGAAAGCCTGTTGCGTTGGCATTGTCCCGGCAGAGGATTAACGCCGCCGAACCAGTTTATTCCCGTGGCAGAAGAATCCGGTTTGATCGTGCCGATCGGTGAGTGGGTTCTGCGCACGGCCTGCAATCAAGCGCGCCAGTTTGAAAAAGTCGCGGGCCACCCGTTGGTGATGGCCGTGAATTTATCGCCGCGGCAGCTGATGCAGAAAAATCTCGTGTCGATTATTAGCGCATCGCTCGACGACAGCGGTCTTGCGCCATCATCGTTGGAATTGGAAATTACCGAGAACATGCTGATCAACAATATCGAGGAGGTCAGTCGACAATTGCGGGAAATCCGTGCGCTCGGGGTAAGGATCGCGATTGACGATTTCGGCACGGGATTTTCGAGTCTTTCTTACGTGACGCGCTTTCCGATCGACCGCATAAAGATCGATCAAAGCTTCGTTCGCAATTTAACGGACGATTCCAATAGCGTGGCAGTGATTAATGCCATCCTCGCGATGGCGCAGGGTCTTCACCTCAATGTCACGGCCGAAGGTGTTGAGACGCGGGCTCAGCGCGATTATCTGTTGCAGCGCGGTTGCCAGTGCGCGCAGGGCTATTTTTTTGCGCGGCCACTTGGCGATGCACAAATGATCGAATATCTGCGCAATCATCAAACTGCGCCGGTTGTGCAAACCGATGACGTTGATTGAATTTGTGACATGCATAGAAATCGTTTCTCGATACCCATGCAATCGTCGTAAAAAAATGCGATGGTTTGGCAAACTTCGATGCCGGTGTCTGCCATGACCAAATCCTCGCGCTACGACGACCTCATCAAATCGGCACAATCGCCTACACCGCCGATCTGTGTCGTCGCTCATCCCTGCGACGAAGCCTCGCTGGGCGCAGCATTGGAAGCGGCGCGTCTGCGCTTGTTTCGCCCGGTTTTGTGCGGGCCTGTTGCGCGCATTCACAGCATCGCCACAGCGCACGGATTCGATCTCGATGACGTGCCGATCGTCGATGCACCGCACAGTCATGCCGCTGCCGATGCGGCTGTCGCCGAAGTGCAGGCCGGGCGCGCCGCCTTGCTGATGAAAGGCAGCCTGCATACCGACGAATTGATGCACGCTGTTTTGCGTGGGTTGCGCACTGAGCGCCGCGTCAGTCACGTTTTCATCATGGATGTACCCACATACGGCGAGCTGTTGTTCATCACCGATGCCGCCATCAATATTTTTCCCGATCTCACGACCAAGGCGGACATCGTACAAAACGCCATCGATCTTTTTATCGCCCTTGGACTCGGTACGCCGCGCGTTGCAATTTTGTCTGCGGTCGAGCAAGTCAACGCCAAAATTCCGAGCACGATCGATGCTGCTGCGCTTTGCAAAATGGCGGATCGCGGCCAGATCACCGGTGGTCTGCTCGATGGACCGTTAGCGCTCGATAATGCCATCAGCCCCGAAGCGGCAAGTATTAAAGGCATTCATTCGGAAGTGGCGGGGCGTGCGAATGTGTTGGTGGTGCCCGATCTCGAAGCCGGCAATCTGCTCGCAAAAAATTTAACCTTTCTTTCCGGTGCGGATGCGGCAGGTATCGTGCTCGGCGCCAAAGTGCCGATCATCCTCACCAGTCGCGCCGACAGTATTCGCACGCGACTCGCCTCGTGCGCGGTGGCTTCGTTATATGCGGATTACCTGATCCGCAATAAACCGATCAAAGCGTAAAGGCAGCGGCTATATGACCGATCGATCGTCGCAATCATTTCGCGAAGCGCCGCGATTACTCGTCATCAACGCCGGCAGCTCCAGCCTGAAATTTCATCTGTATATCGTGACGGATGAGCAGACACCGATTTTCGATTGCGGCGGACAGCTGTCGGGCATTGGTTCTGCGCACCCGCAGTTGAAGATTGGCGATCGCAATAAACATACGTTGGTTGAGCGCACGCTATCTCCCGCCGACGCGAAAACACTCAACGCTGCCCAGGCCATCGTCGCGGACTGGCTGACAACCCATCTCGCCGCGCCGCCCATCGCTGTCGGTCATCGCATCGTGCATGGCGGCCTGCATTTTCGCGACAGCGTCATTATCGATCGCAACATCTTGAAGCAACTCGATGCGCTATCCCCGCTTGCGCCGTTGCATCAGCACAATAATTTATCGCCGGTGCACGTCATCATGGAGCGCTGGCCCGAGCTGCCCCAAGTCGCCTGCTTCGATACCGCGTTTCACCGTACTCACAGCGATGTCGTCGAACACTTCGCATTGCCGCAGACATTCTTCGAACGCGGTGTGCGCCGTTACGGTTTTCACGGCCTCTCATACGAATACATCGCGCAACGTTTGCAACAGACTCGACCCGCCATCGCGAATGGCCGCGTTATCGTCGCGCATCTCGGCTCCGGCGCATCGGCGTGCGCGCTGGTCGGCGGTCGCAGCGTCGATACGACGATGGGCTTCACCGCGCTCGATGGTTTGCCAATGGGCACGCGCCCAGGCCAACTCGATGCCGGTGTCGTGTTGTGGATGCTCGCGCAAGGTTTGGATCGCGATGCAATTCAGCATCTTCTCTACTACGAATCCGGGCTGAAAGGGCTCTCCGGCATTAGCGGCGATGTGCGCGATCTGTTGGCCAGTCCGGCTCCCGCTGCCAGGTTGGCGCTGGATTATTTGGCGTATCGCACTGCCGGATTTATCGCGGGACTCGGCGTAGCCACCTCCGGTATCGATGCGCTCGTATTCACCGCAGGTGTTGGCGAAAACAGCCCGTTGATACGTGCCGCGATCTGCAAACATTTGCAATGGCTTGGCATCGAGATCGATGCGGAAAAAAATAACGACAACGCCCGCGAAATTTCGGCTGCGACCAGCCGCTGCGGAATTTATGTCGAGCCGACCAATGAGGAATGGATGATTGCAAACAAGACGCTGGTCTTGCTGAATAAGAAATAGCGAACGCCTTGAATGCGTGTACGCGGAGGATCGAATCGAGTAATCCTCGGCTCCGCAGTGCGGTTAAGCATGGCGCAACCGCTCTGCTAATCCAGTTAATTATTTCAACCGTGTTTGCACGGATTGTCGCGCTGCAAAAATAAATTGAAGGGCAAAAAGCGATGGGGCTTTAGTCGTATGGCGAATTTCGCCCGAATGCGCAAGATGGGTGGGCCGCTTGCGTTCAGTGGTAGCGGCATTCATTACTTGGGGATGAAGGCCATGAAATCGCTATTTAATGTTCAATTTATTGTCCTGCTCTTCGCGGTATTGCTCACCACGCCGGTGTATGCGGCCGAGTTACCCGCAGTCACGCATGACGGTCTGCAATTGGTGCCGAGCAAGGAAGTGCAAGTATTGTATGTCCGCCCCGGCGCGAGCCTCGCTGGTTATAAGAATGTGGCGATCGCCGATTGCTATGTCGCGTTTCGCAAGAATTGGCAGCGCGATAAAAACTCCGGCAGCCTCAATCGCGTGAGCAAGAAAGATATGGAGCGAATCAAACGCGATCTCGCGGAATTATTCCGCACAACGTTTAACGAAGAATTGCAAAAAGGCAGCTACAACGTAGTTACGCAAATCGACGATAGCGATGACGACGTATTGATATTGAAGCCGGCACTCGTCGATCTCGATGTCGTTGCCCCTGACACGATGTCGACAGGCCGCTCGAAAACATTTTCGACGAGCAGCGGTTCGATGACGTTATATCTTGAGGTTTACGACGGTGCTACCGGCGAAATTCTCGCGCGCATCATCGATCCGCAACAGGCGCGCGACGAAGCCTTTATGCGCTGGCAAAACTCAATCACCAATCGACGCGAAGCAACTCGCATGATCGACAAATGGGCTCGATTAGCACGGCAGGCGCTCGATCGTGCACGTCAGCAGATGCCTGGTGAGGGAGCGGGGCGTTAAATTTTTATTTGTTGGTAATACTCGGCAAGAAAATTACCAGTGCTAATCAGTTTTTCGTAAACGGCTTTGCATCTGGATTTCGACGTAAACTTCTAAACGGGCCAAACTCCCATGCTCGTATCGCCAATACAACACTGGTACCAAATCGCTCTGCGAGCGGTAGGCCGACATCAGTCTCGTGCAGCTCTGTAAATTCTGCGGCCAGTCGCTCCAGTTTTTTAACAAAAATCGCATGCGATCCTTTCGAAAGCATGCCACTTTTGAAAATTAAATTTTCGCCGGCTTGCTGAAATTCGGAATTAAAAAAATCGGGTTGCACAGTCGATCGGAAAAATTGCTGTATGGGGCCATCTGGTCGCCACCGAAAGTTTTTTGAAACTGCAATCCTGATCCGATTTTTTGGCAAGAGCTCAATAATCTTCAATCGATCGAGCTTTGCGAAAAGACGAAGGCATTCGGTCGGAGTCAATTTGTAATGTGCGAGCAAGTCGCTATAGGTCCAGCGATTTAAAACACAAATGGCTACCAGCAAGAGCTTTACGTCTTTAGCGATTTCTCGCTCCTGGTCTTCACTCAGCATTTCGATGTGACGCGATTCTTCGAGCATGAGCTGGACGAGATCGGATATTTCCAGCTCGGCCAATTGGCAAATTTGGTCCAGCCGATCTAGTGAAAGACTCTGTTCTGCAAACAGGCGCTTAACGCTGCTTTCAGATAGATCCAGCTGCTGAGCGACGTCGAGGTAAGTAATTCCCTTTGCTTTTAACAAGCGTTTTAATACGCCAATCAATTGTGCTGTTTGAGCCATATCGCCTCTAAAGTATTATTTGGCAGTGCCTTAAGGAGGAAATAGTAGGACGATTATGATTTTGGTTCCAATATATACCACTGAGAGCTAGCTTTTATCCCATCATTTCATTGGATGGGGACGTTACGGTGAGCCGCAGATTTTGCAAACCTTTTGAGAAAAGCCTGAATCAACCTGCCGTAGATACCGATGAGCTATCGCGACAATTGCGAAATGGCGATTTGGTTTTTATTAGTGTCATCAACCCGCTCTATAAACATGTCGCCAAAGTGAGCGATTCACTGGCTACGCACGTTGGTATTGCATTCCACGATGATGTTCATGGTTGGCTCATTGCAGAAAGTACCGTTCCTTTTGCGAAATACACGGCGCTTAATAAATATCTACGCAGATCGCGGGACGGCTGGGTGGCGGTTCGGCGCGTTGCTTCAAATCTAAATGCCTCACAAATTAACTCACTACGCGATGCATGTGATAAGCGTATGGGTGGCCTTTATGGCTTTGGATTCAACTACGACTCGCGACGTTTGTATTGCTCGAAATTCGTTTACGACTCTTATTTAGAGGGGCTGAGTATTGAGGTCGGATCGATTCAGTCGTTTGAAAGCTTATTAAAACCCCAGACGGATCAATCGTTGTGGTTTTGGCGTCTTTGGTTTTTCGGGGTAATACCTTGGGCGCGTCGAACCGTCACTCCGGCGAATCAGCTTAATACCGCAAAATTTAAAGTGGCCAATTAATAACATCCCTAATAGGAGTTGTTCCTTATGTTGCCGCTAGTGCTCGGAATATTCACTGTATGTTTTTTATTGGAGCGCGTTTTTCCAGGTTGGGCTTTACCGCGAGTTAAAACGTGGTGGCTGCGAGTTGTATTGGCTAATGCGATTCAACTGGGTGTTGTCGTTTTGGCTGGTCTGACATGGGAGAAATGGCTTTCGCATTTTTCAGTGTTTCAGCTATCTGCAAATGTGTCGCCAATGGTTGGCGGTTTAATAGCCTATTTCATCGCAACATTTATTTTTTACTGGTGGCATCGCTGGCGTCATGAGTATGATTTTTTATGGATCGGCTTTCATCAGATACACCACAGCCCGCAGCGGCTCGAAGTGATTACGTCGTTTTACAAGCATCCAGGTGAAATGATCATCAATTCGATCATAGGTAGTTTATTGGTGTATTGCCTTTTGGGTTTGTCGTTGGAAGCTGGCGCAATTTATACGTTTTGCACCGCCGTGGCCGAGTTTTTCTATCACGCAAATATGAGGACGCCGCGCTGGGTCGGCTTTTTCTTTCAGCGCCCAGAAATGCATCGAATACACCATCAGTATGGTAGGCATAAAAATAACTATGGCGATATTACATGGTGGGATATGTTGTTCGGTACTTACGAAAATCCGAAAGAATGGATTTATAGGTGCGGGTTTGATGATGAAAAGGAGCAGGCTGTGTTAACGATGCTTATTTATCGCGATGTCCATAAATGATGGACTTCATTGCCGACATAATAATATTTCGGACGGTGAGTCGAGCCCTTTCGTTTAATTATGCAAATCGCCAGAGCTATTTTTTCTCGGCAGCAGCGATCGATGTTTTCTCGACAAATGCTTGATGTTATATCCCTATAAGGGGTTTTCAAAAATTTGAGGGTTATATGAGTTTATTGAGCCTGGGGTGGTCGCAGAAAAGACATAAAAAGTTTTGTTATTTCCGGCGCAATAAAGCATAAATTTGCCACGTCGCAATTAAGCATAATGCTGCTAAACGGGCGGCGGCAGACGGAGTGCCAACCTTGACTACCCAACGAAGCGCGCAGCCAGATTCACTCTGCTTCATGTCAGCGCGCGAGCTTAGCGATGGCTATCGAGCGCGGCAGTTTACGCCGACAGACGTCGTTCAATCACATCTAGCGCGGATCGCGGCGCTGGACGCCGAGTTACATGCCTACACCGAAATCTTTTCCGACGAAGCTTTGGAATCCGGAAGACAATCGAGCAGGAGATTTATTGAGGGGCATGCGTGTGGACCGCTCGACGGCGTGCCGGTAGCAATAAAGGATCTTGTCGAAATTGAGGGTAAGGTTTGCGCTGCCGGTTCCGCCACGTTGTCCGGGCGAATCGCTACGCGAACCGCAGAATTGGTCAAACGCCTAGTCGCGAAAGGCGCGATTCTGCTGGGGAAAACACATACCGTTGAGTTCGCGTTGGGCGGCTGGGGTACAAACGCCTATCTGGGTAGTCCACGCAATCCGTGGTTCGCTAGCGAACCCTACACCGCCGGAGGATCGTCGAGTGGCTCTGCGGTGGCAGTTGCAGCCCGCATGGCACCGCTTGCCATTGGCACTGATACTGGCGGATCGGTGCGTATCCCTGCTGCGTTCAACGGTATCGTCGGGCTCATGACCACTCCTGGGTTGATAAGCCTGGAAGGTGTTATGCCCCTTAGCCCTTCGTTGGATACGGTAGGACCGATGGGGCGTAGCGTGGCAGACGTGGCCCTGCTCTTTGATGCGCTGCTCGAAAAGCCAACGCGCGGGCGATCGCATAGCACCAGCTTGGACGAAGGCGTAGGTGGCCTTCGGCTAGCGGCGATCGGGGCTAGCGGGCTAGAGGATGTAGATGCTGAACTGACCGAGGCCTATCAAGCATCATTGCGGCATTTCGAGGCGCTGGGCGCCGAGGTGTCGGTGATCGACCTTCCGCGCAGCTTGCGCGATTTTCAACGCGATTCCGAAATCATGACGGCGGAAGCCTATGCCCTCTACGGAGAAATCGCGGAAGACCCGGCCTCGCCGATGGATCCGGCGGTGCGAACGCGCATGCTGGCGGGAGCGATCTCGGCTCGCAGCTATATCCTTGCGCGAGAGAGGGCGCGGCAGGACGCGAAGGCAATGCTTGCTGCCTTGGAGGGGTATGACGCGCTGCTGACTCCCACGACCGCGACACCCGCCATTCCGCTGGCGGCAGTCGATGAATCCACGACGCCCGCCGTGCTTACTCGCTTCGTCAACCAATTAGGCTTTTGCGCGCTGGCCTTACCGAATGGATTGACCATAAAGGGTGCTCCCACTTCGCTTCAGATCGTCTGCCGTCCCCATGACGAACATCTGGCGCTGAGGATAGGACTTGCCTGCGAAGCGAATGATCCACTGCGGGGACGCTTGCCCGCCCTATCTTGAGATACACCAGAAGAGGCGGCTCGACTGTCCCAACCCATCAATTACATATTGCCACCGGATGGCGAGCACCATCGAGTTGACAGTGAAAAAGCAGACGCCTCAAAGTTCGGCTGTGCCGGCATCCCGGGGCGCCGCTGCTGTTTTGCGCTAATAGAGGGTGTCAGCC
>CAMLJR010000057.1 GCA_946480345.1 uncultured Spongiibacteraceae bacterium | reverse complement strand
CCCATTGCGGCCGCAGCGTCGCCATTCTTTTTCGAACTGCTGCTCGAAGTACATCCGATTATGGACGCGGGTGAGGCTGTCCGTGATCGACAGATGCTTCAGTGTTTCATTGGCGCGCTGCAACGCGATCTGGGTTTGTTCGAGCTTGTAATTCTTGTCGCGCAATTCGGCAGTGCGCAGTTCGACCTCTTCCTGCAAGTGCAGCGATAGCCGCGCTGCCAGCCGATAAGCGCTGCCGAATTTCAATGTGTAAATGCCGCAGTAAACAACGGCGAGAAAGGTGATCGCGTAAACGCTCAACATGTCGATCAGCCCCAGGGCATGAAACCGATAAAAATCGATCGACATGGTCAGCAGTAGCGGCAGCGTCGCGCCGAGCACCAGCCGCGCATATTGCCGTCGCCGCCGGCAGGCAGTAGCGAGCACGATTCCCGCCACGATCAGCTGCGCCGCCCACGCCCCCTGAATCAGCCAATACAACGCAGATATATGTTGCCGAGCAGCCGGAAGCAGCAACAGAACGGCGACGCCAAGAATCAACAGCAGCGCGAGGGCCATATTGCTGGTGATCAGCATACGCGGCAGCGTTAGCGCGAAGGTATGGCGAATGATCATCAACAGCGAGCTCGGCACGCACAGGATCGCGAGGGCGTACAGCCCGTGACGCAACGGTTGCAGCATCACGCTATGCGGCGGCATCAATGCGTCGAGCAAGCCGGTATTGCCCACGATGAGCACCGCTGCCGATGTACAGAGCAGTGCCAGCCAAGGGGCTGCGCGCTCGCCGTTTTGCGATCCAAGCAGCAGCGATCCGAGCGCGAGACTCAGCAACAACGTGACGATCACAGTGCTTTTAATCGTTTTTTGCGCTTGCCGATGCGTCACGACGGTAGCCTCGCCGATAGCCACACGGCCGCATAACCCGCCGATCATCAGATGGAAATTCGTTTGCTGCACCAGCAGGTGATAAACGCCAGCTTTTAGCGGAGGGAGGTCGATAAGCGTGTCGCCGCCCGCAAGAATTTCATCCTGGCGAGCGGTACCGAGATGGCCCAACTCCAGTAACGGTTTGGCCGAACGCTTGGTGTCAGCAAAAAAATAAATTGTGCTGGCGCCGCAAAACCGTTCGAAATGCAATGCCAGTGGTTGCGGCAAGGCATTGCCCACCACGAGCTCCAGCCAATAGGTGCCGACGCCCTGACGGGGTTGCGCGCTGAGCGCCTTCGACCCCCATCCGCCGGGTACTTGCGCGTCGATAGCGCTACTTCTGCGTGCGTGCAACTGTTCGGGTCCGACGAGCTGATTGGGGAAAAAATGCCATTCCCCATCCAGCGCCACGGGTCGCTGCACGTCACTTTCGCCGCGCAACATCAGTTTGCCCGTTTCGGCAGCAGCCCAGGCGCCCGTCGGCCAGATGGCCGGCAATAGCATGCATAGCAGCAGTAAATATCGATACCGCACCAAGCTCACCTTTGGGTCTGAGGTCACGCACGGGCATGCGGACGAAATGGGTAAATAGTAAAACCGCAGTGGGGAAAATCGTTACGGCATGATTGGCCCGCTGACACCGTTTAAATTATCGAATCGTGGTGTCGGGTTCGGCCGGCATTATGCAGAGGGGATACCGCTCGAGCAACCGCCGATCAACCGCAATCAAGCCGCCTCGGTTCCAGGCGTTGGGCGCGGAAACGTATCGCGCAGTAGCTGAGTCAACAGCTTGCAGGCGTCGACGGCGGTGAATACGCCGGCCAATTCGCCCTCGCGCAGCACCAGCACCGAGCCCAGTCGTTTCTCGACCATGGCATCGAGCACCCGATCCATCGGATCGGAGACATCGACGAAATAGGGCCGCTGCGCGCAGATATCGCCGACGCGCAATTCGGTTTCATCGCGCAATGGATGGCCGAGGATTTTCGCGCGCTCGATATCGCGCTCCGAAAGAATGCCAAGAATGTCGCCGTTTTCGAATACCGGCAGGTGACGAATGTCATGAGCTTCCATCATCGCCACAGCGTCGGTCAGCGTCGCATTGGCGTCGATGTGATGGGGAAAGGGCGTCATTACAACCAGCATCTGCGGGATATGGCGCATGGCAGCAGTCTCCGTACAAGTGAGGCGAGGACATTTGTTAATGCGGCGGCACTCGTCGATGCAAAAGTGCCGGCCTTAGTTTGCGCCACCGCAGCGGTACATAAAAGCGCTTCATTGGGACACGGCGGGAGCGCGAGGGTTGCAGCCGAAAGCAGAACCCCCAATCCAAATCATTGCCAATCGTTATGCCAATCCATATCGAAAAGAAGTGTTTGATGAACATTTCAGGGGTTATCACCACGGCGGCAACACGTTACGGTAGCGCCCGTCGAAACGAGCCAAATCATTGCAATCAGGAAACCAGAATGAAGCGATATACCACGCCTATCCTGACGTTAACCGCGCTGATATCGATCGCCGGTTGCGTTAACTCCAAGCTGCCAGCGCCCGAAGCCGCCACCGATGCGTTTACGCTGATCCCGGAGCAGCCGTCGTCGGTATTTATCGACGCTACCGCAACGTCGGTCCCGATCGCGCCGAACCTCCATACCACCGATTCCGTGTTCGCGGATGTCGACCATGACGGCGATCTGGATGTGATTGTCTCGGTCGAGTACGGCGTCAATCGCTTGTACCTGAACGACGGCAACGGGAAGCTGACTCACCGTCCCGGCGCGTTTGGATCGGTAATCCACGACAGCGAACACGTGCGCGCAGCCGACTTCAATGGCGACGGCAACATCGATGTCGTGTTCGTTGCCGAATCGGACGAAGTTCATCAGCTGTTTTTCGGCGATGGCAAAGGCGGCTTCACTGATATGAGCAGCCGGTTACCCGCTTCCAGTCAGGGCAACGGGCTGGCATTGGGCGATGTAAATGGCGATGGCCTGCCGGATATTGTTATCGGTAGCACCGGTGAGACCGGGCATTTGCCCACCTCGAAGGTGTTGCCGGCGCGCAATCTGTTATTCCTGAACGACGCACGCAATCCCGGCCACTTCATCGATGCAACAGCGACCAATCTGCCCGCGACTAACGATCAGACGGAAGGCGTTGCGCTGGCCGATATGAACGGCGACGGGCATCTCGATATGGTTCTGGCAAGCCCCTCGCTTACCAACCGGCTATTACTCAACGATGGCACCGGGCGATTTATCGACGCATCGGATCGTCTGGATCTGCAGGTGCCGATGGAATCGCGCGAAGTGCATGTCGTCGATGTCAATCGCGACGGCCATAACGACATCGTGTTTTTCAACATCACCAGCAACAACTTCGGTTGGCAGAAAGATCCGCAAGCACGTTTGTTGATCAACGATGGTACCGCGCACTTCCGCGACGAAACCAAAGCGCGTTTGCCTTCGCATCAATTTTCCACGTGGGCAGGAACGGTGGTGGATTTCAATAAGGATGGAGCGCCCGATCTCTTAGTGGGCGCGATCCAGGTACCGGGATTTGTGCCGATGCAACTGCGCGGCTGGCAAAACGACGGTACAGGGCATTTCACCGATGTCACGCTGAAGGCGGTGCCGGGCGTTACGGTCGGTCGCAGCTACAGCATGGGCCGGGGCGATCTGGATGGCGACGGCAAGACCGATGTATTCATCAGCGGCTGGGGTACGCAAGCTCGGCTTCTTCTCACCAACTCTGCGAAATACTGGAAGTCGTTCGCGCAATTTCGGGAATTAAAGCCGGCGAAAAAACCGAATCCCGATTCGAATTAATCCGTGAACAGTGAAGCGGATGGATATGAACTTGAAATGATGGAGCGGGCGAAGGGAATCGAACCCTCGTCATCAGCTTGGGAAGCTGAGGTAATGCCATTATACGACGCCCGCCTGGCTGCTCAGGCGGGCGGTATTCTTGCATAGCCTTCACTGTTATCCAATTCCGCGCTAACCGATTTACACTGGCTCGAATTATTCGAGCAGGAGATCGGAATGTTTTTTATCGCCAGTTTGATTATCGGGCTGATTGTCGTCGCGGTATTGCTGTATCGCGAAACACCGTTGTGGCTCAGTTCGGGAATTATTTTGCTCACGGTATGGCTGCTTGGTTTTATCAGCCCGGCATGGCATTCGATGCTGTTGTGGTTGCCGATACTCGTCATTTTGGCCGTGTTGAACATGCCGGCGCTGCGTGCGAATCTGATCAGCGCGCGTTTTCAAAAAGCGCTCGCGAAGTTATTGCCGCCGATGAGCGTCACCGAACGCGAAGCATTGGAAGCGGGCACGGCGTGGTGGGACAAGGAATTGTTTTCCGGCAAACCCAATTGGGAATGGTTCGATAACACCGAATTGCCTGAGTTAACCGAACGCGAACAATCGTTCCTCGATAACGAAGTCGAGGATTTATGCGCAATGCTCGACGAGTGGCGCATTCAGCACGAAATCAAAGATCTACCGCCGCATGTCTGGCAGTTTCTGAAAGAGAAAGGATTTTTCGCGCTGATCATTCCGCCGCAATACGGCGGACTCGGTTTCAGCGCGTATGCGCAAAGTTGCGCGATGACAAAACTGGCGACGCGCTCGATTACCGCCGGCGTTACCGCAATGGTGCCGAACTCGCTCGGGCCCGGCGAGCTGCTTCTGCATTTCGGCACTGACGAACAAAAAAATTATTGGCTGCCGCGATTGGCGCGCGGCGAAGAAATTCCGTGTTTCGGTTTGACGGGGCCCGAGGCCGGTTCCGATGCGGGTTCGATTCCCGATATCGGCGTCGTCTGCTACGGCGAACACAACGGCGAACACGTGCTCGGTATGCGCCTGACGTTCGCGAAACGCTGGATCACTCTCGCGCCGATCGCCACCGTTATTGGTCTCGCCTTCAAATTATTCGATCCTGAACACTTGCTGGGCGATAACGAAAAATCCGAGTACGGCATCACCTGCGTGTTGCTGCCCGCGAACCATCCGGGCGTGCATACCGGCCAGCGCCATAATCCCAGTGCGCCGTTTATGAATGGGCCGGTCAGCGGTGTCGATGTGTTTATTCCGATCGAGTGGATCATCGGCGGCCCGGCAATGGCCGGCAAAGGTTGGCGCATGCTGATGCATTGCCTCGGCGCCGGTCGCGGCATTTCATTACCGGCGGTTTCCACCGCCAGCAGCAAGGTGTGTTATCGCGCGGTCGGTGCGTTCGCGCGCATTCGCGAACAATTTCATACGTCGATCGGTAAATTCGAAGGCGTGCAGGAAGCCACCGCGGATATCGCCGCGACGGCATATACACTCGAAGCGATGCGCAAATGGGTAACGCGCGGCTTGCGCGAAGGATCGCCGGCGGTCGTCACCGCCATCGCGAAATATCACTCGACCGAAATGATGCGCAGCGCGATCAATCATGCGATGGATGTCATGAGCGGTCGCGGTGTGCAACTCGGTCCGCGCAATCCGATTGCGCTCGCGTATCAGGCAGTGCCGATCGGCATCACCGTCGAAGGCGCAAATATCGTGACGCGCTCGCTGATGATATTTGGTCAGGGCGTAATGCGCTGTCATCCGTATTTATTCGACGAGTTCGAATTGCTTGCACAGCCACAAAATAAAACAACACTCATGCAATTCGATAAATTATTGTTCAAGCATATCGGCTTCACGTTAAGCCGCTTTGTGCGAATGATTGCATTTGGATTTTTAGGCGATCGCATTGCTCCGACGCCGCGCAGCGCGACATCGTTTTCAGCGCCCTGGTATCGCCTGATCGATCGATTCAGCACGATTCTCGCGGTGAGCGCCGACATCGGTCTCGTCGTCATGGGCGGCAGTCTGAAGTTTCGCGAATTATTGTCGGCGCGAATGGGCGATGTACTCAGCCAATTATTTATCGCCAGCAGCATTTTGAAATATCACGCGTCGCTGCCGGCCGATCCGATCAACGATGCGCATGCCGAGTTTGCATTACGCCGCGCATTTATCGCAGCGCAGCGTGCGCTGCTCGGTTTCTACGAAAATTTCCCCGTGGGCGCGCTCGGTTGGCTATTGAAGCATCTCGCATTTCCGTTGCGGATGCCGGTGCGTCATGCATCGGATCAACTGACGCGCGCGCTCGGTGCGGCGATCATGGAGCCGCATGCAGTTCGCAGCGCGATTAGCGAGTTTTGTTATCACTCTACCGATGAAAACGATGGACAAGGCTTGCTCGAAGTGTCGTGGCAATTGTTGCAGGAGGTGGAGCCGATATTGACGGTGCTTCGTCGTGCGCAACGCAAGCATCAGTTACACGGCGAGACGTTTGCCGAGCAATTGGATGACGCCATCGCGCAAGGTTTGGTGGCTGCGGATCAGAAACAAAAATTGCTCGAATACGAACGGCTGCGCCGCGAATGCTTATTTACCGATGTGTTCGATATGCAATTAAAGGAATGGCAGGGGCGTGCGTGACAACGCAAGTGCGTGTCGTCAGCCGCAACGGTAATTATTTCTTGATGGATTCGAGTGCGTGAATCTCGGTGATAGGGCAATTGCGCTCGAATCCACCGGCGCCGCGCACTCGTAAAGAATCGAATTTGGTCAGGTAGTTAACGGTCGAGCTAAAGCCGATGTTTTCTGCGCTGATCAGGTCCGAGCAATCGTTCATTGTTGTAATCAGGTAACGCCGCGATGGTCCCGCGTAAATTACGATGTGTTTGCTATCGATGTAATTCCAGCCGTTGACGCGATAATCCTGCACTTTCTCCACAGCGTCGGCTTGTCGGTAGCCGAGTTTTTCGAGTTTGGCCTGTAACGCGTCCTGCGCGTTCGCGCCGATCGCACCGATAAACAATAATCCCATCGCTCCGTAGCGACAGCAGGTTGCCAGCCGGTTAGTCATGATGCGATCCTCCGGTTTTTCGATGTCATGGCGAGCCAAGTTCGCTGTTTCAGTCGAATTGGATTTGATTGCGATCGAATAGTTCGCGGGGCGAGCTATCACCGATCGCTGTGATGTTGAGGTAAATCATTTATGTCATCGACGTTAAAACCGTTGATTGGTTTGACCGCGGATCGTCAATTACATACCGATTATTACTGGCATCAGGCCGAGGAGCATTATCTGCTCGCCGTCATCGAGGCGATGGATGCGCTGCCGGTGATTATCCCGGCGCTGGCCGATCGGCTGGATCAGCAGGCGTTACTGGGCCGGCTTGATGGCCTGCTCGTCACCGGCGGTGCATCGAATATCGAACCGCATTTTTACGGCCGCGAATCGGAGCAGCCGCGCAGTGCGCGCGATCCGCAGCGCGACGAAACCAATTTAAAGCTGATCCCGCTCGCCGTGGAAATGGGGGTGCCGGTGCTCGGCATTTGCCGCGGCCTGCAGGAAATGAATGTCGCGTTCGGCGGCACGCTGCACCAGCGTGTGCATCGTGTCGAGGGCAAGCTCGATCACCGCGAAGATCGCAATGCGCCGCTCGAAGGGCAATACGGCCCGGCTCATACGGTTACGTTGCAACCTGGCGGTCTGTTGGAGGCGCTTGGTTTCGAGCGCGAACTGAAGGTCAATTCAGTCCACGGACAGGGCATCGATGATCTTGGGTCGGCATTGCGCGCCGAAGCATTGGCCCCCGACGGTTTGATCGAGGCGATTTCGGTCGGCGGCGCGAAAAATTTCGCGTGCGCAGTGCAATGGCACCCCGAGTGGTACGACATCAATGCGCCGCATTGTCGGGCGTTGCTGGAAGCGTTCGGCGCAAGCTGTCGACACTATTTGGCAAATAAGCTCGGGTTGGCAAAATAAAATCGGGTCCGCGAATAAATCCGCCCCGTTTTTTGCGGAAAAATAATTTTTCGGGGCGCTGCGGCGCACCTGCATTTTTGCTGTAACGGTCTAAATGGTCAGGTACAATTCGCCGGTTTTTTGTCCGTTCGGCCGTCGTTGAGCGCCACATTTTTTATTATTTTATTTTGCAGGGGACACCACCATGCTGCTGTGGTTCGTGATCGGTTATTGGGTCATTTCCGTTGCCATTGGCTTGTGGGCATCGCGGCGCGTACATAGCAGCGCCGATTTTGCGATCGCGGGGCGGCATCTGCCATTTCCAGTGGTCATGGCGACAGTGTTCGCTACATGGTTCGGCGCCGAAGCGGTACTCGGCATTCCCGCCACATTTCTCGAAGAAAATCTGCACGGCATAGTCACCGATCCGTTTGGCGCGTCGATGTGTTTGATTCTGGTGGGCCTGTTTTTCGCCGTGCCGCTGTATCGAATGAAACTGTTAACGATCGGCGATTTTTATAAGCGCCGTTACGGGCGCGGCGTCGAGGTCATGACAACCATCGCGATCGTGTTGTCGTATCTCGGCTGGGTCGGAGCGCAGATTACTGCGCTCGGTCTGATTTTCAATATCGTCTCCGCCGGTGCAATTTCCGAGCTGCAGGGCATGTGGATCGGCTCCATGACGATTCTGATCTACACCTATTTTGGCGGCATGTGGGCGGTGGCGATTACCGATTTCCTGCAGATGATCATCATCGTGATCGGCATGCTGTGGATCAGCGGCGAAATTGCCGGCCAGACCGGTGGTGTGATGACAGTGGTGCAGCACGCGTACGATGCCGGTAAATTCCAGTTTTGGCCGGATGCGAATTTCGTTGCGATTGTCGGTTTTGTCGCTGCCGCTATCACGATGATGCTCGGCTCGATACCGCAGCAGGATGTATTTCAGCGTGTGCAATCGGCCAAATCGGAAAAGATCGCGATGTGGGGTTCGGTGGCCGGCGGTTCGATGTATTTTGCATTCGCATTCATTCCGATTTTTCTGGCGTATTCGGCAACGCTGATCGACCCGCAAATGGTGTCGCGGTTGATGGAAGAAGATTCGCAGAAAATATTGCCGACGCTGGTGCTGACTAACGCGCCGCTGTTCGCGCAAATTTTATTTTTTGGTGCGTTGTTATCGGCGATCAAGAGCTGCGCATCGGCAACGCTGCTCGCCCCATCGGTTTCATTCAGCGAAAATATTTTGAAGCCGATGTTTCCGCACATGGGCGATAAACAATTACTGCGCAATATGCGCATCGTCACGTTGAGCTTCACCGTTCTCGTCACGTTTTATGCGATCTATTCCGACGCAAGCATTTTCGAGATGGTTGAGAACGCATATCAGGTGACGCTGGTGTCGGCGTTTATTCCCCTGGTGTGCGGCGTGTATTGGTCGCGTGCAACAAATCAGGGTGCGTTGTTCTCAATCTTCTTCGGCGTGACAACGTGGGTGTCGTTACTGCTGACCGCAGAAATGGAACCATCGACGATCGCGTCGTTTCCGATACCGTTGTCACCGATTCTGCAATTAATTCAGCCGCTGCAAGTTCTGACGCCGCATGGCTCCGGTCTGATCGCGAGCATAATCGGCATGGTGCTCGGCTCGTTATTGCCGCAAGTGTTCAAGCACGATCCGCATGTGCATCATCGTTTACGCAAAGGTGAAATGGCACAGGAGGCGTAATCGCCTTCGAGAAAAAGCGGAAATAAAAAAGGCGGGAATTTCCCGCCTTTTTTATTTTTACGGCTTTTAGTTTTTACGGACTATTTATTCAAGCGATTGTCGATCAACTGTTGCACTACGCTCGGATCGGCGAGCGTCGAAGTATCGCCGAGGTTTTCAATTTCGTTAGCCGCGATCTTGCGCAGAATACGCCGCATGATTTTGCCCGAGCGCGTTTTCGGTAAGCCGGGAGCCCACTGAATTTTGTCGGGCTTGGCAATGTGGCCAATTTCTTCGGCGCAGATGGCAATCAATTCTTTGCGCAATTCCTCGCTCGGCTCGACGCCGGTCATCAACGTGACGTATGCGTAGATGCCCTGGCCTTTGATGTCGTGTGGATAGCCGACTACCGCTGCTTCGGCGACCGCATCGTGCAGCACTAATGCGCTCTCGACTTCGGCAGTACCCATGCGATGGCCGGACACATTTAGTACATCGTCGACGCGACCGGTGATCCAGTAGTAACCATCTTCGTCGCGGCGTGCGCCGTCGCCGGTGAAGTAATAGCCGGGATACGGTTTGAAATAGGTATCGGTCATGCGCTGATGATCACCGTATACCGAGCGAATCTGACTCGGCCACGAGGATTTGATCGCGAGATTGCCTTCGCCCGCGCCTTGAATTTCTTTGCCGTCGTTATCGAGCAGCACCGGTTCGACGCCGAAGAACGGCAACGTGGCCGAGCCGGGTTTCAGCATCGTCGCGCCGGGCAACGGCGTGATCATGTGCGCGCCGGTTTCGGTTTGCCACCAGGTATCGACCACCGGGCAGCGCGATTCACCGACTTCCTGGAAATACCATTCCCATGCTTCCGGATTGATCGGCTCGCCGACCGAACCCAGCAGGCGCAGCGATTTGCGCGAGGTATTTTTCACGTACTGATCACCGAGGCCCATCAGCGCGCGCAATGCGGTCGGCGCGGTGTAAAACGTGTTCACCTGATGTTTGTCGATGACCTGCCAGAAGCGCGAGGCATCGGGGTACGTCGGCACGCCTTCGAACATCAATGAGATGCCACCGTTGGCGAGCGGCCCGTACACGATGTAGGTGTGGCCGGTGACCCAGCCGACATCGGCGGTGCACCAGTACACGTCGCCTTCGCGATAATCGAACGTGTATTTGTGGGTCATCGCCGCCATCAGCAGATAGCCGCCAGTGGTATGCAACACGCCTTTTGGTTTGCCGGTCGAGCCCGAGGTGTAGAGGATGAATAGCGGGTCTTCCGCATCCATCGGCTCGGGCGCGCATTCGGCGCTGACGGCGGCGATAGCGTCGTGATACCAAACATCGCGGCCTTCTTTCCAAGACACGTTATTGCCGGTGCGACGCGCGACGATGACCGCATTAACGTTCGGACAATGCGTGAGCGCGGTATCGACATTCGCTTTCAGCGGAACATGCTTGCCACCGCGCAAGCCTTCATCGGCAGTCAGCACGACGCGGCAATCCGAATCGAGAATGCGGTCTTTCAATGCTTCCGGCGAAAAGCCGCCGAACACCACCGAGTGAATCGCGCCGATGCGCGCGCACGCCAGCATTGCGTATGTCGCCTCCGGGATCATCGGCATGTAGATGCAGACGCGATCGCCTTTTTTAACGCCATGCTGCTTCAGCACATTGGCGAGACGGCAGACCGACTCGTGTAATTGTCGATAAGTGATTTTGCTGTCGATGGAAGGATCATCGCCTTCCCAGATCAGCGCGGTTTGATCGCCGCGTTTGGCGAGATGGCGATCGATGCAATTGACCGTGACGTTGAGCTTGCCGCCGGCGAACCATTTTGCATCGCCGGTGTGAAAATTGAACTCGCGAACGGTATTCCAGGGCTGATCCCATTGCAGAAATTGCTTCGCCTGTTCGCTCCAGAATTGATCGGGCGTTTCGACCGATGCCTTGTACATCGCATCGTAGCGTTCGCGATTAATATGCGCGCTCGCGGCAAGTTCGGCGGGGACGGGATGATTTTTGATTCCGTGCATGATCGATCGGCCCTGTAGCTGGATGTTCGAGTGAGGATTCGGTGTTTGGAGTAGTGATGGAGCGTGTTCCATCAAAAAATTGCGAGGCGATAAGCTAACCGAATTGGTACTTAAACTAAATCCCGAAGATGGACTAGGGCGTCTCTGAAAAACTGCTCGGCTTTGGCTTCCTGCATCGCTCTACGTTTTTCAGAGGCTCCCTAGAAAAAATCGAAGCAATAAAAAAGGGCCTTCAAAGGCCCTTTTTAACAACAGCTCTATCAGGCGACTTGCAGCGGAATTGCATTCGCGGCGTGGCTGACGCTGTTATCGGCGTTCATATAAATCAGGCGCGGCTTGAAGTTGATCAGCTCGGCTTCCGAGTAGGTGCCGTAAGCGCAAATGATGATGACATCGTCGACGTTCGCTTTATGCGCAGCGGCGCCGTTGATCGAGATCATCCGCGAGCCTTCTTCGCCGCGAATCGCGTAAGTGGTGAAGCGTTCGCCATTGGTGATGTTGTAAATCTGAATCTGTTCGTATTCGCGAATACCGGCCATATCGA
The DNA here is from genome assembly GCA_946480345.1 of uncultured Spongiibacteraceae bacterium. The sequence continues at coordinate 4,551 of CAMLJR010000057.1, read as the reverse complement.
GCAGGCGGCCATCGATTGCACACGATCCTTCGTAGTGCAGCACCGCGTGGGTCACGCGCGCTTTATGAAGTTTGCATTTCAGCATCGTTGAAAACATCGGGCGATTCCTCGAAAAACGGTTAACGCGGCCTGAAACGGGTTAACCGGCGGCCAACATACCCCAGTCCTGGCTGGGGTTGAGGTTGAGAGTGACGTTGTCGATCAGACGGGTGCGCCCCAAATAGGCGGCAGCAAGAATCACCAGCTGTTCAGTATTCAACGTGACCGGGCCGAGCGTGCGCGCGTCCCGAATGGAAAAGTAGTCTGGTTTGAATCCGGCGATTTGCAAGGTTTCGCGCGCATGATTTTCGAGGTCTGCATAACTATCGAACCCGCAGGCAATCGCCTCGCGACATTCTTGCAACGCGCTATGCAACGCTGGCGCCAGCGAACGCTCCTCTGCGGTTAAATAACCATTGCGAGAGCTGAGCGCGAGCCCATCGGTAGCGCGCGCGGTTTCGACGCCGAGGATTTGAATCGGCATGCATAAGTCGGAGGTTAGCTTGCGAATAATCGCGAGCTGCTGGAAATCTTTCTTACCGAATATGGCGACATCCGGCTGCACGATCTGAAACAGCTTCGTGACGACGGTGGCAACGCCACTAAAGTGGCCGGGGCGGCTCGCGCCGCACAGCGTATCGGACAATTCGGGAACGGTAATTCGGGTCTGTGCATCGACGCCGTTCGGATACATTTCCTCGACGCCGGGAGTGAACAGATAGTTAGCGCCTTCGCCAAACAGCTTTTCCTTATCGGCGGCGAGGGTGCGGGGGTATTTGTCGAGATCTTCGGTCGGGCCGAACTGCAATGGATTGACGAAAATGCTGACGACTACGATATCCGCGATTTTCTTGGCGCGGCGTACGAGTTGCAGATGGCCTTCATGCAGATTGCCCATCGTCGGCACAAATGCAATGCGTTTGCCGACGCTTCGGTCGGCGGCAATGGCGGCGCGTAATTCTGCGGATTTCGCAACTATTTTCATATCACACCCAACAGTTGGGAATGCGGTTGATGAAAGCCAATTACCGATTTAGCAACGCCGATCCGTGAGCCGCTCCGCGACATGGCATTACGCGGTCAGAGCATCCGCAACTGCACATAATCTGTGCAGTTATGCCAGTGGCGGCAGAGTATGCCGTAATCAAAAGGTGGGTTCAACGATTTTTGGTAACAAATTGTTCACTCATTTGTTACTTAAAGAAGCAAAAATTTGTGATGGAGTTGACCGTTGTGCCAAAAAGTGGCGGCGATGCTACCGAGGATGCGGCGGCTCTACTCATAGCAGTGCTCGGGCGCGGGAAATGAGCCGTCTTTAACGGCCTTGGCGTAACCGGCGAACGCTTCGCGAATGCCGCCGGCGCCGGTCATAAAGTTGCGGACGAACTTGGGCGGACGATGGTTCATCCCGAGCATATCGTGCAGCACCAGCACTTGCGCATCGGTACCCGGGCCGGCGCCAATGCCGATGGTGGGAATGGTCAATGCCGCAGTGATTTCGCGCGCAAGTTGATGAGGCACGCATTCGAGAACCAGCAACGATGCACCGGCCGCCTCGACCGCTTTTGCATCCTCCAGAATCTTGCGCGCCTGTTCGGGCTGTCGTCCCTGCACTTTATAGCCGCCAAATGCATTGACCGACTGCGGAGTGAGGCCAAGGTGTGCGCAGACGGGAATGCCACGCTCGGTCATCAGTGAAATTGTTTCGAGCAACCATTCGCCGCCTTCCAGTTTTACGACATGCGCACCGGCACGCATCAGTTCCGCGGCGCTGTCGAGTGCTTGCGCAGGCAATGCATAGCTGCCGAAGGGCAAGTCACCAATGATCAGGCATCCCGAATTGCCGCGCGCAACGCAACCGATGTGATACGCCATTTCATCCACACTGACCGGCAGGGTGCTGCCATGACCTTGTACCAGCATGCCGAGCGTATCGCCAACGAGGATAACCTCGACCCCGGCTTCGCCGATGGTTTTGGCAAAAGTCGAGTCGTAGGCGGTCAGCACGGCGAATTTTTCGCCGGCATTTTTCATGGCCTGCAGCTGCGTGATGCTGACGTTCGGCATGGCGCTTACCTCGGATGCGATTTAAATAATGGTGGGATTGAAATAATGACGGCCGCGACGAACAGAGCCGATGTAATCGAGTAGCAGATTGAAATCGCGCTCGCCGTTGGCAAAATCGATTTGCGCGGCATTGACGATCAGCAGCGGCGCATCGTCGTAATACAGGAAAAACTCGCTATAAGCCGCGTTGATCTTGTCGAGATAGACGGCATCGATACTCTGCTCATAGCCGATACCGCGCTGACGAATACGCTGCAACAGCACATCGGTCGGCGCTTGCAAGTAAATGACGAGATCTGGCGTCGGCGCATCCAGCGTCATTTGCTGATACACCTTTTCATACAGTGCGAACTCGTCGGCATCCAGATTCAGGCGCGCGAACAAGCGATCTTTCGCCATCACGAAATCGGCGATATGCGCCGGCGCAAATAGATCGCCCTGACGTAAATCCTGAATCTGCTGCACGCGCTGGAACAGGAAAAACAACTGCGTTGCCAGTGCCGCTTGCCGGGTATTGCGATAGAAGCGTTCGAGAAAGGGATTCTGCTCCGCCTGCTCGAGCAACAACTGATGTCCGAATACATGCGCCAACCGTTTCGCGAGCGTGGTTTTGCCGACGCCGATAGGTCCTTCGATAGCCACAAAGCGGGGCGGCTCGAAGAGTGGGGCGGGTGAATCGGCTGAGGTCGCCATGTCTGGAGCTCTATACATGTGAGAGCCGTTGCAAGCCGTGAGCGGAGCAACAGTCTAATAGCGTGGTGAGCGGAGTGTCATCTGGCAGCATCAATGTCGGTGCAATATCATGCAATGGATACAGCACGAAATTGCGTTCGCGTAAACGCGGATGCGGCACTTGGAGTTCAGGCAGCGCAACGACTTGATCGCCGTACAACAATAAATCGAGGTCGAGTGTGCGCGCCCCCCAGCGAACATTTCTTACTCTACCCTGCGAGTTTTCGATGCGTTGCAAATGCGCGAGCAGCGCAAGCGGAGTCAACGACGTTTCAAGTTCCGCAACGGCGTTGATGAAGTCGGGTTGCTCACCCGGGCCGATGGCGGGATTGCGATAAAACGGTGAAACCGCACCGAGAGCGGAGCCGTCGAGCCCGGCGAGAGCGTCCAGCGCGCGCTCGATTTGCTGCAACGGTTCATCGAGATTGCTGCCGAGGCCGATGAAACAACGAATCACGTTTCGACTCGGGTTTTGCGCGGACGTCGGCGACGAGAACTCCCACCCGCGCGCGGTGCCACCTGCCGCAACAAATGCAAACGCTGCTCCTCGTCGGCGGCGAGAAATTCCGTCCACCAGCGGCCGAGATCGCCGAGCGCTTCGCCGGCCTGCTCGCGCAGTAAGAGAAAGTCGTATGCAGCGCGCAAGCGAGGGTGGTCGAGCAACGTTTGAATGCGGCGACCATCGCGACGCGGCAGCCGCGATTGCATCTCCCAGATTTCGCGCATCGGTTGACTGAAGCGACGCGGAATCGCGGTGTGACGAAGCTGGTGATCCAGCGTCATTTGCATCGCTTGCTGCAACGCCACGGGTTCGTTTAAGCCCTGTGCGGTCAGATCGGCGACTTCTTTTTGCAGCGCCGGCCACAGCAGCGCGGCATAAATAAATGCGGGCGTAACCGGTTTTGCGGCGGCAATTCGTTCATCGGTATTGCGCAGCGCCTGCAAAATGAGTTCTTCGGCTAATGGCTGCCCACTCTCGATCGCTGCCGCAGTCTGCGGAAATAACGGCGCGAATAAGCCGTGATCGCGCATTTGTAGATAAGTCGCTTCGCCGTAACCCGCCATGAACAATTTCAATACTTCATCGAACATGCGTGCCGGGGGAATCGCGGTCAGTAAGTTGGCGAGCTTTGGAATGGGCGCAGCGGTGGTCGGTTCAATCGTGAAATCGAGCTTTGCCGCGAAGCGCGCGGCGCGCAGCATGCGGACCGGGTCTTCGCGATAGCGTGTGGCGGGGTCGCCGATTATCCGCAGCAGGCGCTGCTGTAAATCGCGCATCCCGCCGGTGTAGTCGTAAACGGCAAAATTCTCGGTGGTGTAATACAGCGCGTTGACGGTGAAATCGCGGCGCACCGCGTCTTCTTCAATCGTGCCGTACACATTGTCGCGCAGCAGCATGCCATGTTCGCTGCGCGCCGATTGATTTGTGCTTGGTTGTTGTTGCACTTCATCGTCGTCAATCGGGGCGTGGCTGCCGCGAAACGTCGTTACTTCGATAATTTCCGGGCCAAAACGCACATGCACGATTTTGAAACGGCGGCCGATGACACGACTATTGCGGAACAGCTCGCGGATTTGCTCGGGATGCGCATCGGTGGCGACATCGAAATCTTTGGGATGGCCGCCGAGCAGCAAATCCCGCACGCCGCCGCCTACCAGATAGGCCTGAAAACCACCTGCGCGCAATCGGGCAATAACTTTTAACGCCCCATC
>CAMLJR010000056.1 GCA_946480345.1 uncultured Spongiibacteraceae bacterium | reverse complement strand
TGCGCAAGCACGATATCGATCCTGCATTGCTTGAACTCGAGATTACAGAAACAACGCTGATGCATGATCCAGACAGCGTCATCCGGTTACTGACGCACTTATCTGCGCTCGGGGTTAAATTTTCCGTCGACGATTTTGGCACCGGTTACTCATCGCTTTCTTATCTGCGACGGCTGCCGATTCACGCGCTGAAAATCGATCGAGCATTCGTCACCGACATGCTGCGTAGCGAGCCGGACGAAGTTATCGTGCGATCGACCATTGCGCTGGCGCATAACCTGAAACTGGAGGTGATCGCCGAAGGTGTCGAAGATCAGGACACGTTGGAGGCGCTACGGCAAATGGGCTGCGATCGGGTGCAGGGTTATTTCATCAGCAATCCGAAGCCTGCGTCGGTCATTGAGGAATGGTTGAGCAGTAAAAAGGAGGCGACATTTTTCGTTGCAGACGTGGTGCGGGGAGCAAATGTTTAGCGCCGTCTGCAACGCTGCAACTTCGATCTTTACGGCAGTACACGCTTGAAGGGTTTGACGGTGACGCTGGCGTAAACACCGGCTGCCATATAAGGGTCTGCATCCGCCCATTGCTGCGCGGCGGCAAGGCTATCGAATTCAGCAATGATGATGCTCCCGCTAAAACCGGCTTCGCCAGGATCGTTGCTGTCGATAGCCGGGTTAGGGCCTGCCACCACCAATCGTCCCGCCTGTTTCAGTGCTTCCAGCCGAGCCAGATGATCGGGACGTGCTTGCAGGCGCAGTGGGAGACTGTTGGCGACATCTTCGCCGATGATGACGTACAGCATGAGTTAATGGTCCTGAACGATTTCGTCGAGTGTGAGACGCGTGAGCTTCTGAATATTGTTCAGCAGGTAATACATGGTGCCCGCTAAAACGAGCGTACAGGGCAGCGCGATGACTGGAAAACTGAGCGCTGTCATTTTCCCGAGTTCCTCCGCCAGCTCGACGCTACCCGGGGGGCTGACCAGAATGATTTTAGCCAAAATATAATTTAGCACGGAGGATAAAAAGAAAGACCCGGCAACGAGATACGTAGCAACTTGCAAGTGACGCTCGAACTCTGCCGTCGCGTTATGTTGCTCCAGCGCGGCGTGAACTTTGTCGAGCTTCAATATCTGATCGTTGTACAGAAACGTGCGTATCAGCGGATAGCGTGTAAAGGCGGAAGCCAGCGCGGCAATCCCTAGCAATGCCGGCACGGCGGCATCTTTTATCGCGATGTAATGGGGCGGCAGTTTCAACAGGCTCATGCCGCCTGTCAGCAGCACGCTGATCACGCCGAGAATCGAGAAAAAGTTGGGTTTGTGCGCGCGCAGGTAATCTCGAATGCCGTAAGCGACCGGGAACGCGAGCGCGACGACGACACTCCACACCGGTCCTAGATAATCGTTACCGCTGAGTTTCGACAGAATGATCGTCGGAATAACGATGTTGAATCCGAGGTTGGCGAGCATGCTCGGCTTTTTCTGTGCATTGGGTTTTGATGGTGGGAGCGGTGTGGGTGATAGCGATGAAGGCGACGGCTGCACGGGTTCGGAATGTTCGGACATGATCGAGTGGGCTGAGCTCAATATAGGAATAGGTGCCGAAATGGCTGGTGTGGGCCCAAAGGCGGGCCCTAATATACTGCCTTCCTCATAGGCTCTCCACCTCCAAGTATTCGCGCGACCAAAAGTTTCACGTCGTTGAAAACGTTAACGCCATAGGGGCAGCTGTTTGCAAGTCGATCTCCACTCCCATACCAATGCATCCGATGGCAAGCTCAGCCCGGTCGAACTATGCGAGCGGGCTGTGCAGAATGGCGTCCGGCTGCTGGCCATTACCGATCACGATACCGTTTCCGGTGCTGCGGCGGCTCTCGCATGGTTGCGCAATTCGCCCGAAGTGCCGTTGCAGATCGTGCCGGCGGTGGAGTATTCCTGCGTTTGGAGTCACATGAGCGTGCATGTGGTGGGGCTTGGCATTGCGCTGGACCACCCCGCGACGATCTCCGCTTGTGAATTCTTCGCGGGAGTGCGGGTGCAGCGCGCCGAAATGATCGGCGCAAGACTTGCCAAGCTCGGCCTCCCCGATGCCTTTGAAGGTGCGACTGCTCTGGCTGGCAACTCCCAGATCGGGCGGCCACATTTTGCCCGTTTCATGGTCGCGAAGGGTTTCGTGCGCAACGAAGAAGAAGCATTCGATCGATATCTCGGCGCGGGCAAGCCCGGCGATATCAAAGTGCTGTGGCCCGAACTCGCACAAGTCGTGGAGTGGATTCGCGCTGCCGGTGGCGTCGCCGTCATTGCGCATCCAAGCAAATACCGCCAGACGGGTGCGCGGCTCCGTAAATTGGCGGCAGAATTTGCGGCTTGTGGCGGGGGTGCGATCGAAGTCGTCGTCGGTCGGCAGTTAGCCGATGAGAGCCGTTTCATCGCCCAGCTGTGTAATCAGAATGGTCTTGAGGCGTCGGCAGGCAGCGATTTTCATGGCCCGAGTAATTGGTGCGAATTAGGCCAAATCAATGACTTGCCAGAGGGTTGTAAGCCGGTTTGGCAACGCTGGATGATATAAATCACATGAGCTCCGAGGGATTAATGAGTCAATTTTTCCAGATCCACCCCGTCAATCCGCAGGCACGGCTAATCACTCAGGCCGTGGCCATCGTGCGCGCCGGCGGCGTCATCGTGTATCCGACCGATTCGGCCTACGCCATCGGCTGTCATTTGGGCGACAAAGCGGCGCTGGAGCGTATTCGGCGCATTCGCAAACTCGATAACGATCACAATTTCACGCTGGTATGCCGCGATCTGTCAGAGCTTGGCACCTACGCCCGCGTGAATAACTCGGTGTTCCGATTGATCCGCAATCACACGCCGGGGCCATACACCTTCATTCTTAAAGCAACCGAGGAGGTCCCGCGCCGGTTGTTGCATCCCAAGCGCCGCACGATCGGTCTGCGAGTGCCAGAGAATCGAATTGCGTTGGACTTGCTGGAAGCGCTCGGTGAGCCGCTGATGAGCGTGACATTGATGTTACCCGGCGACGAACTGCCGATGACCGATCCCGAGCTGATCCGCGAACGGTTAGAGCGCGAAGTCGATCTCGTGATCGACGGTGGTATTTGCGGCCACGAGCCGACGTCGGTGATTGATCTCGCCGACGATGTCCCCGTTATCGTGCGTCAGGGGCGCGGTGACATCGCACCTTTCGAAAGTTGATCGATACGGCGTCTCTGCAAGGGCGGCATTGTTCGCTATCGGCACCGGGATGCTGTCGTTATAATGCCGCGTTTTGCGTCTTCCTCCATTGGTAATTGAGAATACAATCAGCGTGAACTCTGATCTGCAAGCCATTGATAATCAATCTGAAGAGGTTGAGCCAGCAGCGGTTGCTCCACGCTTGATGGAACTGCGGCAGGCGAGCGCGCAGCAGACCGAATTGCCTTTTGCCATCGTGCAGGGCAAGCCACTGACTGAACTCCCGAAGGATCTCTATATTCCTCCGGAGGCGCTCGAGGTCTTCCTGGAAGCGTTCGAAGGTCCCCTCGATCTGCTGCTGTATCTGATCAAGCGTCAGAACATCGATATTCTCGAAATCAACGTTGCCGCCATCACCACGCAATACATGCATTACGTGAACATGATGAGCGCGATGCAATTCGAGCTGGCAGCCGAATATCTACTGATGGCCGCGATGCTCGCCGAAATCAAATCGCGAATGCTGTTGCCGCGTTCGGCCGAGGCTGAAGAGGAAGAGGAAGATCCGCGCGCGCAGCTGATCCGGCGTCTGCAGGAATACGAGCGCTTCAAGAAAGCGGCGGAGAATATCGATGCGTTGCCGCGTCTCGGGCGTGAAATTCATCTGCCGTCGGTGGAGTTGCCCGATCTCGACAAGACCAAACCGGAACCGCACGTCGATCTGAAAGAACTGATGATTGCGTTATCGGAAGTGCTGCGCCGGGCCGATATGTTCGTAAGCCACCACGTGCAGAAAGAAAAACTGTCGACGCGCGAGCGCATGTCCGAGGTGCTGGCGCGCGTTTCGCCGAATCGCTTTACGCCATTTGTGTCGTTGTTTTCTGCGGAGGAGGGGCGACTGGGTGTCGTAGTCACATTCCTCGCCGTGATGGAATTGATCAAGGAATCGCTGCTGGAAATTGTTCAAACCGAGCCGTTCGGACCCATCCACGTCAAAGCCAAAGCCAGCTAACGAAATGACTATCTCCAATGCGACTATGAACACGACCCAAGCCCCTTTGACCAACCCAACCGACGCGCCCGACGAAGCCGAGCTATCGACCGAAGACGCCGTAGTTGAGCCAGCTGAATTTCCTGCGGCAGACGCCGTGTCTCCGGAGTTATTGCAACGCATTGTCGAAGGCGCACTGCTCGCCGCCGGTAAACCGCTGACGCTCGACGATCTTGCGGCTTTATTTGGCGATGACGAGAGCGGACGCCCGAGCAAAGACGAGCTGCGCGCTGCGCTGGCCAATATTGCCGCCGCCTGCGAGGGACGCAGCTTCGAGTTGCGCGAGGTGGCGAGTGGCTATCGGTTTCAGGTGATTCAGGATGTTGCGCCGTGGATCGCGCGGTTGTGGGAAGAAAAACCACAACGCTATAGCCGCGCACTGCTCGAAACGCTTGCGCTGATCGCTTATCGCCAGCCTATTACACGGGGCGATATTGAGGATATTCGCGGCGTCGCGGTCGCGTCGAACATCATCAAGACTCTGCTCGAACGCGATTGGGTGCGCGTAGTCGGCCATAAAGATGTGCCTGGTCGTCCGGCGATGTATGCCACCACCCGTCGCTTTCTCGATTACTTCAATCTGCAAAATCTGGACGATCTGCCGACGCTGGCGGAAATCCGCGATCTCGATTCGATGAATACAGAGCTCGCGCTCGAAGGCATCGATACCGTTATGCCCGAAGAACAGCCACAGCTTAATGACGAAGTCAGCGAGCTGGCGGCTGCGATGGAGGCGGTGGTGGTAGCGGAGGAGGAACAAGAGCAGGCCCCGATCACGTTTGCGATGTTGGCGTCGCGCGAGGAGCAAGCGGTTGACGCAGAGCAGCCATTTGTCGATGAGCAGGCTGCGGATGATGAAACCCTGTTCGACAGCAACGAAACTACTGATGAAAACGCTGCGGATGACCGCACCGAAGGTAATGTGTAACCCGTGAGTGATCTGAATCCGTCCGGAGAAAAACTGCAAAAGGTACTCGCGCGCGCTGGTCTTGGCTCGCGTCGGGATATGGAAAAGCTGATCAGCACGAATCGAGTGACGGTGAATGGCAAGATCGCGCATCTCGGCGATCGCGTCGGTGAGCAGGACCGGATCCTGGTCGATGGCCATCCGATTGCGTTGCGCCTGGCTGAAGAGCGTCGTGCTCGCGTCCTGGTTTACAACAAACCCGAAGGTGAAATTTGTACCGCGCGTGACCCGGAAGGGCGGCCGACGGTATTCGAGCGCCTGCCCAAATTGCGCGGCGAGCGTTGGATTGCCGTGGGGCGGCTCGATTTCAATACGAGCGGGCTGCTGCTGTTCACGACCGATGGCGAGCTGGCCAATGCGCTGATGCATCCATCGACCAATATCGATCGCGAATATCTGTGCCGCGTGCTCGGCGAGGTGAATGACGAGATATTGGAGCGGTTGCGCAAGGGCGTTGTGCTCGACGACGGGCCTGCGCGTTTTACCGATATCACCGAAGGTAACAGCGCCGAGGATGCGGCGAACCGCTGGTTTTATGTGTGCCTGATGGAGGGGCGCAATCGTGAAGTGCGCCGTCTGTGGGAATCGCAAAACCTGAAAGTGAATCGCCTTAAACGTGTGCGCTTCGGTCCGGTTTTTTTGCCGGCACGTCTGAAACAGGGCCAATGGCAGGAAATGCCGCCCGAGCATGTGACAGCGCTTTACGAGCTGGCCGCCTTACCCGTACCAGCCGCCGCATCGACCCCGATCGCACAACAGGAAAAACTCGATCTGGAACGACAGCAGCGCAAGAACCGTCCGACGCCTCAGCTCAGCAAAGCACGACGCGAATCCTCCCCGGAAATAAAGCGCCGGAAATAAAAACTCAGATAAAAAAACGCCGGCATTTGCCGGCGTTTTTGTTAATAGGCGGGGATGCTTGTTGAGGCTCAAGCGATATTGCGTTGTGCCGCCCGAACGACGCGATTACGACCGGCTTGTTTAGCGAGATACAGCGCGCGATCCGCACGATCGAACCAGGCATGCAGGGTCTCGTTGCGGTTCAATACCGCAATACCGATGCTAGCGGTGATAGAAGTATTCTGTCTGCCGCCGCCGCCGATATTGATCGCGCCGATGGCGCTGCGAATCCGCTCCGCGATGGTTACCGCGCCGTTTTCTTCGGTTTGACCTAGCAGCACCACAAATTCCTCGCCGCCGTAGCGAAAGATCGAATCCGATTCGCGACAGTTCTGCTTAAGCCGATTCGCCGTTTCGATAAGTGCCTGATCGCCCATCGCGTGGCCAAAGCGATCGTTGATCTGTTTGAAGTGATCGATGTCAATGACCAGAATTGCGCTCGGCTGACCGGTGCGACGCGCAAGCGCAATCTCGCGCTCGGCAGTGATTTCCAATGCCAGTCGATTGCCTACGCCAGTCAATGCATCGCGCGTCGCGTTTTGCATTGCGCGCAGATACTGCAGCGCATTGCGCAACGGCAACATGAGGCAATTGATCGCAAGCTCAAGCCGCTCCAATTCGAGTTTCGTGAATCGCTTATTGCGCGTACAGGTGAGTTCGCCGAAAGCATCGCCATCGACGTCGAGACGGTAATAACAGCGATGCAGGGCAGGCTCGCCGAATTCCATCTTGATATCCAGCGCCGGGTGCTCATACAGCACCGATCGCGCGCTGAACTGTTGCATCAGCTCGCGGGCGAATAGCCGTAATATCTCGTTGATATCCAGACTGGTATGCAACAGGTTCGTAAACCGCAAATGCGTAAGCAGCTGCTGATTCAGGTCTGGTTGGGTGCTCGATCCGCTCGGGCTTACAACGCGCATCGTGGTCGCGTTAGATTTTTGTTTTTCCGACATGGCGGATCTCGCAGCAAAAACGCCGATGCGGCGTCAGCAATTTGAACTCCGCATCGAGTTGAGCGAAAACTATGCCATTATGTTTTTCAAGGTTTTTTGTTAATCGAAACAATAACCTAAGGTGCAATGGCGATGAGAGCGAAAGGCGCTGGCTTCGGTGAGTCAAAAAAATGCCGCTGAAAAACAGGCGTTAAACCGACAGCCAAAATCTCCTCGTTGGGGCCGCTTCCGAAGGCTTACTTGAGCGGGGCCTCTAATCGCTCGGCGATTGCTTGCCACTGCCACTGCTTTGCCATCGATACCTCAAACTCAAGCATTACGCGCGCTTGCGCGGCGCGGCTTCAGCCGGCATCATACGCGCCCGGCTGGTTTTGCCCGCTTTGCGGTATTTGATTTATTTCGATCTAGAGGAAATTCGACATGGGTAAAGGTGACAAGAGAAGTTTTCGCGGCAAGGTGTTCAAAGGTTCCTACGGCAACACCCGTCCTCGTAAAAAAGGCGCACGCGCGAAGAAGTGATTTTCCGCAGCCTGTGTTGCATCGGTTGCACAGGCTCGCATCTGTTCCAGCTCCCTCGATTCATATCCGCATAAGTTACCGATTGATCCGGCCGCATTTTCGTATCGACGTAACTGCGCCTTTATAAATTCGTCAGTCTCGCCTTTCTCGCTACAACATTTTCCACCTGACAGCCTGTGTCAGTTTTCGTAGCACATTTTGGTCCTTCATGTATCGCGTCAAACCTCACGTATTCGTAATCTTGGAACTATCGGTGTCGTCAACGCTTTGCGCTATTCTGATCAGGCGATTTCACGGTAAGTGAATTCAGAAAATTCCAATAATGTGTCTACCGATGGATTCTAAGGAGAATAACCATGCGTATTACTCGGTTTGCATTGCCATTGTTGTTTTGCGCAGCGCAAGCTGCTTATGCCGGTGCAACGTTTAGCGGCGGTATCACCAGCGGGAATTTGTCGGTATGGCGCATTAACGAAAGCAGTGGCCAAGTATCGCTGTGCAGCTTTGAAAGCAAAGGCGCGCCCGCATCGTGTGCACCGTGGAGTAACAAAGAATCCACGCCGGGCGATTATCGTCTGATCGTCGGCAACGATTTGTTGTCGGTCTGGCGGATGAATCGTATGAACGGCACGGTGTCGCTTTGCGAATATAAAGACATCAACGAAGTGCCAGTTTGTACACCTTGGACTGCGCTGTAATATTTCTTGCGCGCCGCGGATTATTTCGCGGCGCTCTCGTAGCTCTTTCTTTCCAATTCTTCATTAGTTCCTCAACAGCGTTTTGCTATAGTTCCGGCTCGGATTTTGACCGGGGAAAGCATATGCAAAGCGTTTCGTATGAAAGTACTGTCAATGTGTCGCGCGTGCAGGCGTGGGAATATTTACGCGATTTGAGTAAAGCTCACTATTACGTGCCGGGCGTTGAAAAAACTCGTATCGATACGCAGCAAACCGAAGGTGTTGGGACCAGCCGCACTGTTTTTATGAAAAACATGAAACCGCTCGAAGAAACTGTTATCGAGTGGAACGATGGTCATGGCTTTGTATTAAATCTGCACCGCAATGGTCAGGCGATGGAGCCGTTTGAAAAAGCCGAATTCGTTTATGCCATCGAAGATGCGGGCCCCCATCAAATTCGTTTCAAACCACAAATGCGTTACAGGGTTAAGGATAATTTTTTTGCAAAATTGCTCGAGCGTTTTTTGATACGCGGCATGTTGCAAAAAAACATGGTCAGCGTCGCGAATGGTCTCAAACAATATTACGAGACCGGTAAGCCCTCCAATCCCGATTTCTCCGCTACCCCGCCGTAGTTAGCTTTCACGCAAAGGTATTCCACATGCAAAAATTGCTCGATCGAGCGGTGCGTGAAGTGGGCTCGGTGTTATTGGGCAAGGAACGGCAAATACGTTTGTCGATTTGTTGCCTGATCAGCGGCGGACATCTACTGCTTGAAGATTTGCCCGGTATGGGAAAAACCACCTTATCGCATACCTTGGCGAAAGTGCTCGGGCTGAACTATCGGCGCGTGCAGTTCACCAGCGATTTATTGCCCGGCGACATTCTCGGCGCCAGCATTTTCGATCGCCAGACCAATCAATTTAAATTTTTGCCTGGCCCTATCTTTACGCAAGTTCTGCTGGCGGATGAAATCAATCGTTCGACGCCGAAAACACAATCAGCGCTGCTCGAAGCAATGGCCGAGCAGCAAGTGACGACCGATGGCGAGACACGGCGTTTGCCCGAACCGTTCTTCGTGATCGCAACGCAAAATCCATTGTCGCAATCCGGCACCTATCCACTGCCCGAATCGCAACTCGATAGATTTTTGATGCGTTTGTCGCTCGGCTATCCGGATGCGGCCGCCGAGCGTCGCCTGCTTGCGGGCGAGGATGCGCAACAGCAGTTGGCGAAGCTGCAACAGTGCGTAACGCTGGAGCAGTTGCAGAAAATTCAGCGGGCGGTCGATCAAGTGCATGCGTCCGAACAGTTACTCGATTATGTTCAGCGCCTGATTGCGTATACCCGCAGCGAGCCAGGCTTCGCAGTGGGTCTATCGCCGCGCGGTGCGCTCGCGTTGGTACGCAGTGCGAAAGCATGGGCGTTAATGGGCGGGCGGGGTCATGTCGTGCCGGAGGATGTGCAAACGGTATTATCGCCGGTCGTCGAGCACCGACTACACGCGGGTCACGATCGTACCGGCGACGGCGGTGCATTGGTCGAACAATTGCTGCGTAAGGTGGCGGTAGTGTGAGTGCCGAAAAGGCGCAGCCGCAACGGTATTTTGCTCGATGGTGGCAACGTTGGCTGCAGCGCCGGATTCCGGCGGCACGCAGCGTTACACTCGATCAACGTCGAATTTTTATTTTTCCCACGCGCACCGGTTTTTTCTTTTTATTAAGTCTTGCGGTGATGCTGCTCGCCGCGATTAATTATCAGAACAATATGGCGTTCGCGCTGGTGTTCTTTTTATTCAGTCTGTCGATCGTCGCCATTTTGCATACGTTCAGTAATCTCGCGGGCATTTCGATCGACGCGATGCGCGCCATGCCTGCCTTTGCCGGTGATTCTGTGGAGTTCGAGCTGAAATTACGCCGCACCGATCGGCGTGCGCGTTATCTGCTTGAACTTGGTTGGCGCGAGCAACCGTTGATAACCACTGAGCTTGTCGATGTCGATACCGCCACCGTTCGTCTGTTCCATTCGACAGTGCGTAGGGGATGGTTGCGGCCGCAACGATTACTGGTGAAAACCATCTATCCATTGGGTTTGTTGCGCGCGTGGAGTTGGATCGATCTCGATATGGCGGCAATCGTTTATCCGCGTGCGATCGAAGGGCCGCGTCCCGATGACGAGGCGGATAACACACTGCACGGTGAGCGTATGCGCCGAGCAGGCAACGAAGATTTCTATGATTTCCGCCGCTATCGGCCCGGCGATAATTTGCGTCATGTCGTGTGGCGTGCATACGCGAAAGGTCAGCCACTGCAATCGAAACAATTTGCCGAAACCCGATTGCAATCGCATTGGCTGCGTTACGACGCGCTCGATGGCGATCGCGAGCGGCGCCTTAGCGTGTTGTGTTATTGGGTGCTGGAATTGCACCGCCGCGGCGAATTGTTCGGCCTGCAATTGCCAGGGCAACAATTGCAGCCCGATGGCGGCGATGAACATCGCGAACGCGCGTTACGTTTGCTCGCGCTGTTCGGCCAGTCACAGCAACCGCCGCGGTCGGAATCGGATCGATGAAGCGTCCAACGATTCCGCCAGTCGCGGCTTCGCAGCCCTGGATATCGCGTCATGCATTGGGGTGGCTGCTCGCTGCGCAATTGCTGGTAATTACGCCGCACATGCAGCGCTTGCCGATATGGGTAATTGCCGCGTGGCTGCTATGCGTGATATGGCGGATACAGGTATATCGCGGCTTCTGGTCATTTCCCGGGCGCATCGTAAAAATCGGATTGGTGCTCGGGTGTCTCGCGGGTATTCGAGCGAGCTACGGTACGCCGGTGGGGCTTGAGCCCACCGTGGCTTTGTTGATCAGTTGCTTCAGTTTCAAATTGATTGAATCGTCGTCGCGGCGCGATGCGTATCTATTGATATTTCTCGGTTATTTTGTCGCGCTTACCGAGTTCTTGTTCGGACAGGGACTCGGCACTGTTTTATTTATGACATTGCCGGTGTTGCTGTTAACCGCAGCATTGATTGCATTGCATCAGCAACAACCGCTGCGCTTCGGCTGGCAACCCATCCGCAGCGCCGCGATTATGATCGCGCAGGCACTGCCGCTGATGTTGCTGCTTTTTTTGGTTTTCCCGCGGATAGGCCCGTTGTGGCAAGTGCCGTTGCCTGGCGGCGGCGCAAAGACGGGCATGTCCGACGAGCTTTCTCCCGGTGATATTGCGCAATTATCGCAGTCTTCCGAGTTGGCATTTCGCGCTGCGTTTACCGGCGCGATGCCATCGACACGCGATTTATATTGGCGCGGTCTGGTACTCGATGAGTTCGATGGACGCACCTGGCGCGCCAGCAGTTTCAGCGAATTTCCGCGCACGGACGAAAAACCGCTCGCGGGCGCTTCATTCGACTACGAGGTTTTTCTTGAGCCGACATATCGCCGCTGGCTGTTCGCGTTACAGGTGCCGGCGAGCATCGATCCAAAAACTCAACTCAGCATCGATTACCGTTTGCTTGCGCGCGATATCGTTGCGGAAAAATTTGCTTATCGAGCTCGCGCTTATCCGCAGGCGATGTTCGATGTCGAGCTCGATCCGCGCCTGCGTAAATTCGAGCTGACCTTGCCCAGCCAAGGGAATCCGCGTACTCGCGCTTGGGCAAGTCAGTTACGCGAGCGCTTCGATGATGATGCGCAATTGATCGAATTTTTACTGACGCATTTTCGCCAGCAAAATTATTTCTACACGCTCAAGCCACCATTGCTCGGTGAACACAGCATCGACGAATTTATTTTCGATACGCGCAAAGGATTTTGCGAACATTACGCAAGCTCATTCGTATATCTATTGCGTGCGGCCAATATTCCCGCGCGCGTCGTGGTCGGTTATCAGGGTGGCGAAATCAATCCATTGACTGGCACAGTGCTGGTGCATCAGTTCGATGCGCATGCCTGGGCCGAGGTATGGCTTCCGCAACGTGGCTGGGTACGTTTTGATCCCACCGCTGCAGTCGCACCACAGCGCATTGAAAATGGATTGGAGCGGGCGGTCGGTGCCGGCGAATTTTTATCGGATTCACCGTTGTCTGCGAACCGTTATCGAGCAGTGAATTTATTGAATTGGGCGCGGTATCGATTGGATGCAATGAATTATGCATGGACACGCTGGGTCGTAAATTATCGCGACGATACTCAAACACTCGTGCTGCAAACACTGCTGGGTAAAATCGATCCGCTGCGAATGGTGCTGTTGCTGGTCGGTGGCGGGGCAGTGATGATGGTTATCGCAGCGCTGGGCATTTGGGGTAAGCGCTTATGGCGAACACCCTTGTTGCCGGAACAGCGCGATTATCAAAAATTTTGCGCCAAGCTGGCGCGTGCCGGTTATCCAAAACCCATCGGTATGGGCGTACGCGACTATTGCCATTGGATCTTGCAGCAACAGCCTCAGTGGGAACATATGCAGGAAATCACAGCATGCTACGAGGCCTTGAGCTATCGAAAATTATCGGAATCTCAGCGGCGGCAGTTGCGAAAAAAATTAAGACGAATAATCCGCCGCCCTCTATGAGACTGGTGCTGCTTGGTTGAGATCACAAGCACTCAATTTCATAATACAAATAATAATCCTGCTCGATCGGTTCGGAACGCTCAGCCAGTTTTTTCCAGCCCTTTGCACACAATTGGGCCGATTGTTTATAAAGCGGCTCGATAACATAAAATGCGGAGTAAGGCGTTTTAGCGCTGCGCGTCAATGTGTAGCGTTCGCGAATTTCAAAGCGCTTGCCGGATATCTCCCCCGAATTTGCAGTTTCCACCGAACTTGATGTTGATGCTGTGGCCGGTTTTGCATTAGTGGCCGTGGATTGATCCTGATAAGCCTTGGTCGGTGCGTTATCTTTTTTGTCCCACACTTTTACCGCTTCTTTTTTATCTTTATGAAAATCCTGAAATCTCAATGAATCGGCTTGGTCGATATCCATTTCCTGCGCGAAAGTGACAGCGCTGGTTAATGAAACAAAAAATATTAACGATTTACTGTGTTTGTTCATCTGTAATCCCTCATCGGGTGTCACGCATTAGTAAGAAAAATGTCGCATTGTGCGGCGAGGCGAAAAAGAGGGGGCGTTCGCCCCCTATAGAGTTTGGAGAGCCCAAACGATGAATCAGAATTTCAATTCGTAGCCCACTGCGAACGTTTTGTCTTCGATCGTATCGTCGGTAATGGCGCTATCACCTTCACCTTCGACACTTGCGTAGTATGCGAACAGCTTCGAATTCTTGTTCAGCTTGTAATCGACACCGAGAGCTATCATGGTTAATTCCGTATCGTCGAGACCAGTGGTAACCGGGGTCGACTCGGACATGCCGTATTGCGCTTTCAGTGCCCAATCTTTCACGAACTCCCACTTACCGCTGACGATCCATGCATCCTGTTCATCGTAGTTGCTGGTGAAGTCGCGAATACCTTGCGGACGCGAGTTAATCGTCGGTCCGACATCTTCATCATTTACTTCGGCGGTTTGATAAATTGCACCCAGTTCGACCGGGCCGAGTGTCACTGCGCCAGCCAGACGTACGGTGTCTGTATTCTGAACATTCTGATCGGCCGCGAGGCCAACGTAGAACGACTTGGCTTTATAAGTCAGCGCTAGAGATTGGGCATCGGCGAGGCCATCGTTATCGTCGTCGCCTTCCAATCCACTATCTTCACCTGGCATAGCGGAGATGGTCAGCGCGAAACCGCTAAAATCCGGTGAGGTATACATAACGATATTGGATTCGCGATTTTCACCAACCATGATGTTCTTGATATCGCCAATCGGCAAATCGTTAAATTGGTCGATATCTTCTTGAACGAGTTTGAGTGGAGTATCGTTTTTACCCGCGATCAGCGTGCCCCAGTTGCCTTGCAAACCACCATAAATGTTGCGCTGGTTGAATTCGCTAGAGTTGCTGTCATCGTTATCGTCTTCGGAACCGTCGTCGCCGTCATCTACGTACACTTCGTATTCGAGTTTGTAGATAGCTTTCAGATTGGTTGAAATATCGAAATCACCTTTGACGCCGATGCGCGAGGCGTTGCTTTCCATTTCCCAGTTGTCTTTCTGATCAACTGCTTCAGTGCCATCGCGTTCTTGCAGGTCATATTTGTTCATCGACACGTTAACTTTACCGTAAACCGTCGGGCCCCCGGCAAATGCGGCGCTGGTGGCGCCAATGGTCAGGCCAGCGATAAGCAGCGGTAATAATTTGCGTTTCATCCAGTTTCTCCCCAGTTTAGATATCGTGTTGGTCTAGAGCAGTAGTCCACTTTCGGTGCGCTTGTTTGTTGATATTCGCCGCGCCGAAGTAAGGGCAACCCTTACGTGGCGGCCATGATGTAGCGAATGTGTTACACGGATGTAACGGATGTGTTACACAAATGTGACACGAGGGAACTTTATGAAAGTGATCGAATCGCAGGCTTTTTTATGGAGGGAATTAACTGGAGAGAGTTAAAGAGAAAGTAATTTGTGGTCGCCGCCGAGCGCAGCGGTATTTGTGGTAATTGTTTTTTCGCTGGTGAATTGAAATAGGTAATGCGGGCCGCCAGCTTTGGGGCCGGTACCAGATTTACCCATCCCGCCAAACGGCTGGGCGCCGACGTTTGCGCCAATAATGTCGCGGTTAATATAGATATTCCCGACGCGTAAGCGCATCGCCAGATTGACTGCTTTCACATGGTTTCGACTATGAAGGCCGCAGGTCAAACCAAAACCCAACGCATTTATCTGATCGACCAAGCCATGAGTTTCCGATTCACGATAACGAAGAATATGCAGAACCGGGCCGAATGCTTCGCGATTGACTTCATCGATACGCATTACTCTCAGTAGCGTCGGTGGTACAAAATTGCCGGTCGCGGGTGCATCGAGTTGAAACAATAGTTGAGGCGAGTGTTCCGTTAAATATCTAATCAACGATGCTTTTGCATCGGGATCGATAACCGGCCCGACGTCTGTTTGCCATTCGATGGGATCGCCGAGGCGTAATTGCTGCATGGCGCCGATAATAAGCGGCTCAATTTCATCGGCGCAGATCTCGGGAGTGCACAATATCCGTAACGCAGAGCAGCGTTGACCTGCGCTGTCGAAGGCAGAGCGAATCACATCGCTTACCAATTGCTGTGGCTGTGCACTGCTATCGGCGATTAATACATTGATGCCGGATGTTTCAGCGATAAAGGGGATCATTTCACCCTCGCGCGCGCTGAT
Organism: uncultured Spongiibacteraceae bacterium; assembly: GCA_946480345.1. Next base: position 1,078 of record CAMLJR010000056.1, on the reverse strand, counting down.
AATTTTTCGAATCGCATAGGCTGTTTCAAAACCGCCGGTAAAAACGATACCGTTGATGTCTCGAAGCGCACAAAGATATTGGCCAATGGTTTCGCCGGGGCCTGGCAAGCAATGCAAGATTTCTTGCGGAATTCCGGCTTCGTGCATTAATTCAATAGCGCGTAAAGCCGTGAGCGTTGCTTGCTCGGCAGGTTTCGCTAATACAGCATTGCCGGTTACCAACGCTGCGACGATTTGTCCGCAAAAAATTGCCAGCGGAAAATTCCACGGACTAATGGCGACGAAGATGCCGCGTGGAATTAGTAGAAGTCGATTTTCTTCGCCGGTAATAGATGGTAATTCGTGCACGCACATTTTCGAGCGGGCTTCGCTCGCGTAGTAACGACAGAAATCAATCGCTTCGCGAACTTCTTCGTAAGAATTTTCGAGCGTACGGCCAGTTTCCCGCGTTATCAGCGCAACGAGTTCGGCGCGATGGTGAACGAATAACTCTGCGCAACGTTCGAGAAGCTTCGCGCGATCTTGAATCGACGTCTGTTGCCAGCGTGGTTGATGTGCTTTTGCCGCATTAATTGCGTTATCGCAGTTCGCAAAACTTGCCGCTCGCCAACAACCGATTGGGCTTGATGAATAAGGGTTAACGGCCGCAGTACTTTCTTCGGCTGACGCATAGTTGTACATGCGAACAGCAAATGTGTTCAATATTTTTAAGAAATTGTCGCGCTCCATCTCGTTATGCCAATAGATTCCTGGCGAATTTTCGCGCAGCGGTTTCCACAAATCGTTTGGCAGGGGCAGTGAGGAACGCGCAGCTCGCCATTGCTGCGTCGGATGCGCTGCGAGTAGAGCGATGGGAGTTCGACTATCGTGCAGCTGATGAATGAATGATGTATTTGCGCCATTTTCCAGCAGACGCCGAATCAGATAAGGCAGTAATTCGTGATGCGATCCGACCGGTGCATACACCCGAACGTGCAATTCAGGATATTGCCGTTCCAATATCCGATAGAGTGCTTCGCCCATGCCGTATAGGCGTTGCAGTTCAAAACGCGAAACATCCGGTTGCAGTGCAATCACC
>CAMLJR010000055.1 GCA_946480345.1 uncultured Spongiibacteraceae bacterium | reverse complement strand
GCGGCGTCGTAGCGTTGTTGTTGTTTACCCGCATACCAATACAACGAACCGACGACCGCCAGAATAACGATCGTCGCGAGTTGCAGCGGTTTGTTCAGTAGCCACATGCGATTAATGCGCCTTGGCGTGACGAGCGCTGTAAACGAAGTACAGCACCAGGCCAATCGCCATCCACACCGCCAGGCGTATCCAGGTATCGCTAGGCAGGCCGAGCATTAAGGCGAACGCAGACAATGCACCGAGCGGCGCAACCAGACCAATCATCGGTACGCGGAACGGGCGCGGCATATCGGGCCGTGTTTTGCGCAGCACCAGCACACCGATACTGACCAGCATGAATGCGGCGAGCGTGCCGATACTGACCAGCTCACCAACGAGACCGATCGGAAACAACCCCGCTACCAACGCCACCACGACACCAGTGGCGAGCGTGGTCGTTACCGGCGTGCGTGTTTTCGGATGCACGCGCGAAAAAATCGACGGCAATAATCCGTCCCGCGACATCGCATAAAAAATTCGCGTCTGACCGAGCAGCAGCACCAGTACGACTGTCGTCAGGCCGGCGATCGCGCCGAGTTTTACCACCGGTGCGAACCAGCTGACGCCGAGCGTATCGATACCGACTGCGATCGGGTCGGGCACGTTGAGCCGATCGTAGGGCACGATGCCGGTCAGCACGTACGCCACCGCCGCGTATAAGCCGGTGCATAGCAGCAATGAGCCGATGATGCCGATCGGCATGTCGCGCTGTGGATTCTTCGCCTCCTGCGCGGCGCACGACACCGCATCGAAGCCGATATAAGCAAAAAACACGACGCCGGCGCCGCGCAATACGCCGGCCCAGCCGAAATTACCGTCGCCATCGCTCGGCGGCACGAAGGCGCCGTCGGGATTGCCCATCGTCACCCAATTGCTGTGATCGACCGATCCGATACCGAGGGCGATGAACGCAACCACGACCAACAATTTGATTACAACGATGACATCGTTGAAACGCGCCGACTCGCGCGTACCGATTGCGAGCAGTGTCGAGGTGAACAGCACAACGGCCACCGCCGGCAGGTTGATCAGCGCACCAGTTGCGTGCCAGGCGCTCTCCGCCGGATCGAAACTGAGCGGAGCTTGCGATAAGGCCGCAGGGATAATCACGCCGAAATTTTTCAGAAAGCTGACTACATAGCCGGACCAGCCGATTGCCACCGTCGCCGCTGCAACCGCGTATTCGAGAATCAGATCCCAGCCGATCATCCAGGCGATGAACTGGCCCATCGTCGCGTAGGTATAGGTATAGGCGGAGCCCGAGGCGGGCACCGAGGCTGCCATTTCCGTGTAACACAGGCCTGCGAACACGCAGACAAATGCTGCGGCCATGAACGACAACACGACGGCGGGGCCGGCGTGCGCGGCGGCGGCATGGCCGCTCAGCACGAAAATACCGGCGCCGATAATGCAGCCGATGCCCAGCGTCACCAGATTCCAGCTCGTCAGCGAGCGTTTTAAACCATGCTCGGTATCGGCGATATCGGCATGCAAAGACTCGATCGATTTGCGAGCCCAATGATTGGCCATCAAGTGTTCTCCATCTTCTTATTAATAAGGCTGATTTCCAGCGCAAGGTTGAATCGGGCGCCAGTGTGTTTCAGCGCGCCGCTTTTTCAAAGTGCAAATTGCTCTCAAAGCAGAAACTGAGCCAGTAAAGACGGGCTCGAGCGACAGGTGAAAATACGTAGCATGTGCGCCGCCCGCGCTGGGGTATAATGCGCGCCTTTTTCGCGGCGCCCGGATCGGAGCTGCGCCAACCCGCCCCCTTTGAGGTCCTTGTTGTGATCGAGAAACTCCGCAATATCGCCATTATCGCCCACGTCGACCATGGCAAAACCACGCTGGTCGACAAGCTGCTGAAGCAATCGGGCACTCTCGATCGCCGCAACATGGACACCGAACGGATCATGGATTCGAACGACCAGGAAAAGGAGCGGGGCATCACGATTCTGGCGAAGAACACCGCAATCAACTGGAACGGCTACCGCATCAACATCGTCGACACCCCCGGCCACGCCGACTTCGGCGGCGAGGTCGAGCGCGTGCTGTCGATGGTCGATTCGGTGTTGCTGCTGGTCGACGCGGTCGATGGCCCGATGCCGCAGACGCGCTTCGTTACGCAGAAAGCGTTCGAAAACGGCTTGAATCCGATCGTCGTCGTCAACAAGGTCGACCGCGATGGCTCGCGTCCTGACTGGGTCGTCGATCAGGTGTTCGATCTGTTCGACCGCCTCGGCGCGACCGACGAACAGCTCGATTTCCCGATCATTTTCGCCTCGGCATTGCTCGGCAAGGCCGGCGAGGATTACGCCGCGCTGGCCGACGATCTGACTCCGCTGTATCAGGCGATCGTCGACAAAGTGCCGGCGCCGAAAGTCGACGGCAACGGCCCGTTCCAGATGCAGATTTCCGCGCTCGATTATTCGAGCTACGTTGGCGTTATCGGCGTCGGCCGCGTCACCCGCGGTTCGATCAAACCGAACACGGCGGTTACCGTGGTCGGCGCCGACGGCAAAACGCGCAATGGTCGCGTGCTGCAGGTGATGGGTTACCTCGGCCTCGAACGCCAGGATGTCGAACTCGCCGAAGCTGGCGACATCATCTGTATCACCGGTATCGACGGTCTGAAAATTTCCGACACGATCTGCGATCCGCAGAACCCGGAAGCACTGCCGGCGCTGACCGTCGATGAACCGACCGTCAGCATGACGTTCCAGGTCAACGACTCGCCGTTCGCCGGTAAAGAAGGCAAATACGTTACCTCACGCAATATCAAAGAACGCCTCGAGCGCGAGCTGATCGCGAACGTGGCGCTGCGCGTCGAGCAGGGCGATACGCCGGATAAATTCCGCGTATCCGGTCGCGGCGAACTGCATTTGTCGGTACTGATCGAAAACATGCGCCGCGAAGGCTTCGAAATGGGCGTATCGCGCCCGGAAGTTGTGCAGCGCATCGTCGACGGCGAAGTGCAGGAGCCGTATGAGCAGGTCGTTATCGACTGCGAAGAAACCCACCAGGGCTCGGTGATGGAAGAACTCGGTCGCCGCAAAGCCGACATGGTCAACATGATGCCGGACGGCAAAGGCCGCGTGCGTCTCGAATTCATTGTGCCGTCGCGCGGCATCATCGGTTTCCGCTCGCAATTCCTGACGATGACTCAAGGCGGCGGCATCATGACTTCCGTGTTCGATCACTACGGCCCGGTCAAAGTCGGCGAAGTCGCCCAACGGCAAAACGGCGTGATGATTTCGATGGTCGAAGGCAAGGCGCTCGGCTTCTCGCTGTTTGCATTGCAGGAACGCGGCCGCATGTTCATCGAGCCGAACGTCGAAGTGTATGAAGGCCAGATCATCGGCCTGAATTCGCGCGGCAACGATATGGTGGTGAACCCGACCAAGGGTAAGAAACTCACCAACATGCGTGCCTCCGGCACCGACGAAAACATCGTGCTGACGCCGCCGATTCGCCACACGCTTGAACAAGCGCTCGAATTCATCGACGACGACGAACTGGTGGAAGTCACGCCGCAAAGCGTGCGTCTGCGCAAAAAGTATCTGACCGAAATCGATCGCAAGCGCGCGGGTGTGAATAAGGTTTAACGACGTATAGCGGAATTCCGCGATGCTCAGAAATGGCCCGTAAGGGCCATTTTTTTGCCCTGAAAACGCGCCCGTTTATGGGACACGTGGCGATTAACGACGCATTGATGGCATGCCGTGGACGGCAAATGTAAGCTCCTTCATCCTGAAAAACGCTTATTAAAAAGATAACCAGCGAGGCAACAGCGATGACGATGCAAACCACGCCGACGAACGAAGGCCGGTTGGCCGACCGACCGCTGCCGATGCGGGACAGCCCCGAATTGCAGACGGCACTCGAACAGGCAAATCCGCATACGCTGCTAATGGTTTACGTGCATCTGACGCATGACGAATCGATGCTCGAAGCGTTCAAGATGCACATCCATCCGCCGTATACCAATCCGGACTACCGGATTCCCGAGGAGTGCCTCGAGGATCTGCGCTCGAAGCTGCACCACGTTCTGACCACACCCAACGCTGCCCGTGCCGACGAGCCGCCGCGCGGCTTAGTGCAGAAAATGATGAGCGTCGGCGTCGGCGAGCCGGTGGACGATGAGTTCGTGCCGATGATGCTGGAGCAGGGCGGCTTTCAACGCACCGCGCCGCGCAAGGACTTGCCGGGACGCGTGGCGCCGCCGCCGGGCTTCAAAGTGCTGGTTATCGGCGCGGGGCTAACGGGCTTGCTTGCGAGCATCGAGCTGGAGCGCGCCGGCTACGATCACGTACTCATCGAGAAAAACGAGGAAGTCGGTGGCACCTGGTGGAAAAACCGCTACCCCGGTGTCGGCGTCGACACGCCGAGCCATTTCTATTCGTACTCATTCGAGATCAGCGCGGAATGGAATCACTACCATCCGCACGGCGCCGATATGCGCGAATATTTCTGCAGCGTCGCCGACAAATACGATCTGCGCCGCCATATCCGCTTCAGCACGCGCGTCGTCAGCCTCGTATTCGATGAAAAGGATGCCATGTGGGACGTCAGCGTCGAAAACCTCAAAACCGGCGCGCGGGAAATAATTCGCGCTAACGCCGTCTTCAATGCCTTCGGCCCCGCCGATCGCTGGACGTTGCCCGACATTCCCGGCATCGGCAGTTTCAAGGGCATCGTTACGCACACCGCCGGCTACGACGAAAGCATCGATCTGAAAGGCAAAAAAGTCGCGGTGATCGGCACCGGCGCGAGTTCCGCGCAGGTGGTTGCGACGATCGCCGGCGAGGTAAGCGAGCTCGCGGTATTCATGCGCTCGAAGCATTGGGTGATCAACAACCCCGAAATCACGCGCGAAGTGTCCGAACCGGTGAAATGGGCGCTGCGCCACATTCCCCACTACAAGGAATGGTTCCGCTTCCGTGTGTTCTGGTTCGCGGCGGACGGGCTCTATCCCAACGTGGTCAAGGATCCCTCCTATCCGGTCGAAGGTATCGCCGTGTCGGCGCTCAACGAAGGGATGCGCCAGTACGCGCTCGCGCACATGAAGCACAAGCTGGGCGACCGGCCCGATCTAATGGAAAAGCTGACGCCGGATTTCCCGATCTTTTCGAAGCGAGTGATCATGGACGGCGGCTGGTACGACGCGCTGAAGCGCCCGAACGTCACGCTCGACGATACGCCGATCGCGGCCGTGACCCCGACCGGCATTCGCATGCAGAACGGCACCGAGTACGAATTCGATGTGATCATCTGCGCAACCGGATTCGCAGCCGGCAAGCTGGTCAGCGATCTCCCCATCCGCGGACGCGCCGGCCACGATCTGGAAATCGATTGGGCAGACGAAGAAGAACGCGCCTATATGGGTACGACGATTCCGGGCTATCCCAATTACTTCATGTCGGTGGGGCCGAACGCCGGCCCGAACCACGCCGGCGGTCTTAACGTCGTCAGCGAAGCGCAGGTTCACTATCTGATCGAATGCCTCGATTACATGCTGGCCAACGGCGCTCGCACCATCGAACCGACGCAAGCCGCATTCGAGCGCCATAACCGCCGCATCGACGAGCAAATGAAAAAAATGATCTGGACGCATCCCAAATCGAAAAGCTATTACCAGAACAGCAAGGGGCGCCCGGTGGGTCCGTGGCCGTTCCGGCTGGTGGATATGTGGGACGAAATGCGCGGGCCGGTGACCGAGGATTATCAGCTCGGCTAGTCAACAAAAAGACGACGTTTTGGAGACGAAAAGGGCGCATTCGCTGCGCCCTTATTGTTTCGGAAAATTTGCGATACGCGATGCCCACCGACACCCATCGATATTCTGTCTGCCGGTGGAACGGGCGTTTTTCAGAATCAGGCCACGGCGCTCGCGGGCTCCGCGCTGAGATCTTCGAGTGGGCCGAAGAATTCATACCGAACCTGTGTCGGCGGAATCCCCAATGCCTGCGCCGAACGATAAATCGACTGCATGAATGGCTTCGGCCCTAGGAAATACAAATCGACATCATTCGACGGCAGCCGCGATTGCAACAGCTCTTGCGTGATGAAACCGTGCGCGTGCGGGTGATCGCCAACGTGCGCATCGTTATACACAAAGAACGGCCGCACATTGCGGTATTGCAGCGCGATGCGCTCGACATGCGCGCGGAACGCATGCACCGACCCGTTCAATGCGGCGTGAATAAATTCAATGCGGCGGCCCGTCGGCGCTACAGCATTAAGCATGCTGATTGCCGGCGTGATGCCGACGCCGCCGGTGACAAGAACGAGCGGACGCTCGGACTCGCGCAGCACGAATTCGCCGCCCGGTGCGAGCAGTTCGAGCACGTCGCCTTCGTTGACGTGTGCGTGCAAATAATTCGACGCCACGCCGTGTGTTTCGCGCTTCACGCTGATCCGGTAATACGGCTTTCCCGGCGCATCGGACAATGAATAACTACGACGCAATGGCTGGCCGTCCACAGTCATCAGCACCGTCAGGTACTGACCCGGCGTAAATGCCATCAATGCGCCGCCATCGACAGGCTCAAAATAGAACGAAGTGATAATGCTGCTTTCGACCTGTTTGCGCGCGACACGAAATGCACGCGCTCCACGCCAGCCGCCTTCGGTCGCGGCTTTTTCGCGATACACCGCCTCCTCGGCAGCGATCAGGATATCGGCGAGCTGCTGATAAGCTTCGGCCCATGCGTTGATGATGTCGTCGGTCGCAGCGGCGCCGAGAACTTCCTTGATCGCCTGCAACAGACAGCTGCCGACAATGGGGTAATGCTCGGGGCGAATATCGAGCGCAGCATGCTTCTGCACGATAACCGGCAGCGCATCTTTCAACGCTTCGAGTCGATCGATATGCGCGGCATACGCCAGCACCGCATTTGCCAGCGCACGCGGTTGGGTGCCGGCTGCCTGGTGGCTCTGATTGAAGTACGCCTTAACCGCAGGGTAATCGCGAAACATGATCGAATAAAAATGGCGGGTGATCTGCTCGCCATACTGCTGCAGAACCGGGACGGTAGCTTTTACGGTAGCAATGGTGGTTGGAGATAACATCGGCAGAACCTCTCGAAGGGGGAAGCGGATTTTTTGCTCCACACCCATCAGATACCACCTTTCGTGCCAAATAAAATTTCATTAGCATCAGGCTCTTAGAAATATAAGTGTCAGCATGACAACATGAACCAGATGTCCAAATGACACCAAAGAGGTCGCAATGACAACGCATAACACCCATTTCGCGCACCTTGCGGTGACCCTGATGCGCGATTTATCGCAGCCATCGACAGCCGAGCAGCGGTACCAGCGCTTGTTGACCCTGCTTGCCGACATGGTGCCCTGTGACGCGCTCGCGTTGCTGCAATTGCATGGCAACGTATTGCAGCCGCTGGCGGTGATCGGCCTCAGCGAAGACACGCTCGGCCGCCGGTTTATCGTTGCCGACCAGCCGCGTCTGGCGCGTATTCTGCTCAGCCGCGAACCCGTGCGCTTCACCGACGCGCAATTGCCCGACCCCTACGATGGACTTGTCGAAGGCGGGCCCCAGCATTTACCGGTGCACGACTGCATGGGCGTCGCGCTGTACGTCGCGAACGAGCCGTGGGGCGCGCTCACTTTCGATGCGCTCGAACCGGGCAGCTTCGATGGCATCGATACCGACGAACTGGGGCGCTGTGTCGAACTGATCGCCCATTGGGCTACAGCGATCGACATCATCGGTTCGTTGCGCGAGCGGATCGATCGCGAACATCAATTCAGCCTGGCGCTACTCGCCCAACGCCATTCGCAGGAGCTCATCGGCAAGAGCCCGGCGATCGCAAAACTGCGGCACGACATCACCACCGTTGCGGCGTCGGATCTGACGGTACTGATCCTCGGCGAAACCGGAGTCGGCAAAGAGCTGGTTGCCGCGCAGATACACGGTCAGTCGGGGCGCGCCGCGCAATCGATGGTGCACGTGAACTGCGCCGCGCTGCCTGAGACGCTGGCCGAAAGCGAGCTGTTCGGACATCGACGCGGTGCCTTCACCGGGGCGGTCAGCGATCGCGCCGGTAAATTCGAGTTAGCGGATGGCGGCACGCTGCTGCTGGATGAAATCGGCGAACTGTCGCTATCGATTCAGGCGAAGCTGCTGCGCGCGCTGCAGAGCGGTGACATACAACGCGTAGGCGACGACCGACCGCTACGCGTCGATGTACGCGTGATTGCCGCGACCAATCGCGATTTGAAGAACGAAGTGGCGGCGGGGCGCTTTCGCGCGGATCTGTATCACCGGCTCAGCGTCTTTCCCATCGTGGTGCCGCCGTTGCGCGAGCGCGGGCGCGATGTACTGACGCTCGCCGGTTATTTTCTGGAGCGTAATCAGCAACGGCTGCATGTGCGCAACCTGCGACTGTCGGCGGAATCGCGCCAGGCGCTGCTCGATTACAGCTGGCCCGGCAACGTGCGCGAACTCGAACACCTGATGAGCCGCGCCGCATTATTAGCTGCCGCCGATCAGCGCCAACCGCAGCGCTGGATAACCATCGAACCGCGTCATCTCGGCCTGCAAACACAATCAATTGCAGCCGCGTCGATGTCACCGCAAAACGCGCCAAACACCACCATCACCTTTGCAGAAGCGCAACTCGCATTTCAGAAACGATGGCTGGAAAACGCGTTGCAACTACACGGCGATAACCTCGCGGCGACAGCACGCGCGATCGGTCTCGATCGCAGCAATCTGCATCGCTTACTGAAAAAACTGGGCGTGCGCTGAAGCTCCGTCTTGCGCGAGCGTCGCTGCATGCAACTTTGCGCGGCCGCCGCTCTCTATAAGTTTCAGGTTCTCAACAAGTTCAAACTCTAGAAAGAACGCAATGCGGACGCTTATGACAGAGGCGGCTTCCACCGAATTTCCCGTAGAAGTTCTCACCGCAGATACCGCCGCAACGATGCGCAGTGTGGGGTTGCGCTACGTCGACGATTCGCAACCCGGAATCACGCGGCGCATGGTGCGCGGAAAATTTCACTATTTCTTACCGGACGGCACTCCGCTTACCGATGCCGACGAATTAGCGCGCATTCGCAAACTGGCGATTCCGCCGGCTTATGACGATGTATGGATCTGCCCGCGCGCCGATGGTTATTTGCAGGCGACCGGCCGCGATGCGCGACGGCGCAAACAATATCGCTATCACGCGCAATGGCGACAGCTGCGCGAGGCCACCAAATATCACCGCATGCTTGCGTTCGGTCGCGCGCTGCCGAAAATCCGGCGACGCGTGCGTCAGGATTTACTGCGCGCAGGATTATGTCGCGAAAAAGTGTTGGCGACGGTGGTGCGGCTACTCGAAACCACATTGATCCGCGTCGGCAATGAAGAATATGCGCGCACCAATAAATCGTTCGGCCTCACCACGCTGCGCAACCGCCACGTCACCATTTCCGGCAACGGTCTGCTGTTTCGATTTCGCGGCAAGAGCGGCCAGCAACATGAAATCGCGCTCAGCGACGAGCGACTCGCACGCATCGTCAAACGCTGCCGAGAATTGCCCGGTCAGGAATTATTTCAATACGTCGACGATGACGGCGCGCGGCACGCCATCAATTCCGCCGACGTCAACGCTTATCTTCGAGAAATTACCGATGAGGATTTCACCGCAAAGGATTTTCGCACCTGGGCGGGCACAGTGCTGGCCGCGCTGGCGCTCGCGGATATTGAGCAATTCGCCAGCGCGACCGAAGCGAAACGCAATATCGTGCAAGCCATCGAAAACGTCGCGGGCATGCTCGGCAACACACCGGCGATCTGCCGACGCTGTTATGTACATCCGGAAATCATCGAAGCATATCTGGATCAGACGCTCTCGCCCGCGATGCAAAATAAGCGCGGCATATTGCGCGATCGCGCACTGACGGGTCTGCATAAACACGAGTTGGCAGTGATGGCGTTACTCACAGCGCGTTTACGCAAACGAAAGCGCTGATGTCGCTCTCAACGCAATTTAAATAAGCGGCCACGCCCGCCGCAGAATTTCGATGCAGCTCGTTCCCACCGGCAATGTGCCGTACGCAAAACCGCCTTGGCAATCGAGTCGCGTAGCGATAAATGCTTCGGCGTTCATCGGCGGCGCATGTCTCACCATTAAACTCGCCTGCAATACCAGCGCATATGTTTCGACGAGATTGCGCGCTTGGCTTTCCAACTGCGCGGGCTGCGCCATTAGCTTTTTTATTTTTCCGATGGCGAGTGCAATACGACGATCATTAGCAACATCGCCAATTTCATCGAGCAATAATTGCAACGCTTCCGGCTCGCGTTGCAATGCGCGTAATACATCGAGACAAATCACATTGCCGGAACCTTCCCAGATGCTGTTCAGCGGCGCTTCGCGATACAAACGCGGCAACATCGATTCTTCGACATAACCGGCGCCGCCGAGACACTCCATCGCCTCGTACACGGCATTCGGCGCGCGCTTGTTCACCCAATACTTTCCGATTGCGACGATCGTGCGTGCGAATAAGGCGGCATTTTTGTTTTTCGACGACTCGTCGTACGCACGCGCGATGCGCAACGTCAGCAGCAACGCGGCCTCGGCCTCAAGCGCGATATCGGCGAGCACATTTTGCATCAGCGGTTGCTCGATTAAACGCTTGCCGAATGCAACGCGATAATTCGCGTGATACACCGCTTGCACGAACGCTTGTCGCATCAAGCCCGCCGCAGCAAGACAGGTATCGAGCCGGGTGTGATGCACCATTTCGATTATCGTTTTGATGCCATTGCCTTCCTCACCGACGCGCCACGCGAATGTATCGTTGTATTCGATTTCCGACGACGCGTTCGAGCGATCGCCCAACTTGTCTTTCAACCTTTGAATAAAAAATCGATTGCGCGTGTGATCGGGCTGCCAACGCGGCACAAAAAAGCACGTCAAGCCTTTTGTCGTTTGGGCGAGCGTTAAAAGCGCATCGCTCGTCGGCGCCGAGCAAAACCATTTGTGGCCGGTCAGGCGATATTCGTTGTCGGAAATTTTTTCGGCACGCGTGGTGTTCGCGCGTACATCCGAGCCGCCTTGTTTTTCTGTCATCGCCATGCCGATTGTCAATGCATTCTTCTCATGCATCGGCAACATGCGCGGATCGTAATCGTCGGTCAGAATTTTTGGCAACCATTGCGCCGCCAACGCTGGCTCGTTACGCAACACCGGTACGGCGGCATATGTCATCGTGATCGGGCAACAAACGCCGGCTTCGGTTTGCACCAATAAATATTCGAGCGCGGCATGTGCCACATGCCCGCCGCTTGCGTCGTTTTTCCATGCAATCGAATGAATACCTGCGGCAAGCCCTGCATCCATTAATGCGTGATACGACGGATGGAATTCGACTTCATCGAGTCGTTGTCCGTAACGATCGAATATTTTTAATTGCGGTGGAAAACGGTTCGCCAGCTCCGCGTGTTGCAGCATTTCCGCCGAGCCCATCTGCGCGCCGAAACGCCGCATTTTTTCTATCGCCCAGGCGGCGCCTTCGCGCTGAACCGCTTCGTTCAGCGCAATATCGAGTTCGAACAGATTGATGTTTTCGAGCGGCGGCGGTTGATTGGTGACGTTGTGCGTGGGCAATTCAGTAAGCGGTGCGCGCGGTGCCATGATGACCTCCTGACAACGCGCTGCTGCTTGTCGACGTTGAATTGTCGCTCGTGACGGGCGCGTCTATGGATTCAATAGCGTTTCCCACCAATCGAGCGGCTCGCCCGTGGCGGAATCGTACACATTGCCGTATGACCAATTGGCGTCGGCGTTAGTGCCGACGAAGCGATCGAAAACCGTTTCGATTTCACGAAAACCCACCGCGACATGAATGCTATACACCAATGCCCGAGGACTCTGCACATCGAGCTGACCGTCGAGTATTTCGACCGCCGGCGTTAACTCGTCAGCAATCGCGGTGATATCGCCGCGACAAAATACGCGCACGCTCAACTGGCCGCTGCGCTGGTGCACACGAAACCGGCCGGGATTGTTATTGAGCATTTCGATTTGATCGCCGCTCGCGACGCCTGTGGCAAACATCGGCGATTGCAGCAATTGAAAATGATTTGCACGTGGCAATGCGAATGCGCGAACTTTTTCCAGCACCGGCTGACCGTTGGGATGCATACCGGCCAGCAAATCGAGTTCCGTCGATTGAATTTCGTAAGACACAACACACTCCGCTGATATTTTGGCTGACATTCAATTAGGGGCGACCATAAAGCACGCTGCGATGCCTGGCAATTCTAAACGGTGCTGCAACTTCTCAACGGCATGGCAATCCTTTAATCGCGCAGCAACTTCGCAACCACTAAATCGGCATTTTGTAACACACGCGCAAATCGCGCGTTTCGATCGTTTTACCGAGCTGCTACACTGCGATCAGCTCGAATTTTTCAATCATGCAGGCAGCAAAATGAAAGAATCCGATATCGATGACGTGCCCACCCCCAACGGCGAACTCTCGTTGCAAACCGTGGCGATGCCGCGCGACACCAATGCCAACGGCGACATTTTCGGCGGCTGGCTCGTTTCGCAAATGGACCTCGCGGCGATGATTACCGCAACGCGTGTCGCGAAGGGCCGCGCCGTGACCGTCGCTATCAACGGCATGGCCTTTTATACGCCGGTGCAGGTTGGCTCAGTGGTGAGCTGCTATACCGAAGTGCTCGAAGTCGGCCGCAGCTCGGTGCGTATCAATGTCGAAGTATGGATCGCGCGCGCCGGCAGTTTCGAACAAGCCAAAGTCACTGAAGGCGAATTCGTATTCGTGGCGATCGATGAAAAAGGTCGCACACGCCCCGTAAAAAGCTGATCTTTAGCTACTTTTTCTGCATGAACTCCGCAGAGAGATAGCCGTTGCTTCGTTCAGGACCGTCAGCGACAGGGATGTCGCTGACGGCTAGAGCCTGCCCCATCGCGAAGCGATCGCTGTGGGCACATGGATGTACTTGCCGCGTGTCCTGAATGAAGTGATGGCTATCGCTCCACACTACCCAAGCATCTGCAAATTCGCGTACTGCAACACCAGCCACTTGCTGCCTTCATCGCTGAAATTCACCTGCACGCGCGCAGCGGCACCGCGGCCTTCGAAATTCAATACCACGCCTTCGCCGAATAATTCGTGAAAAACGCGCTGACCGAGATTAATGCCGGTTGTATTTTCGTTGTAATTATTTTGCGATAACGAAACCGGCCGACTAATAGTCGTTTGCAGCCGTACTTCCTGAATCAGCGTCTTCGGAATTTCGCGTAAAAAACGCGATGGCGCGTGATAATTATCTTCGCCGTATAAGCGACGCGATTCGGCGTAGGTGAGGAATAACTTTTTCATCGCACGCGTAATGCCGACATAGCACAGACGCCGCTCTTCCTCGATGCGCGTTGGATCATCCATCGACATTTTGTGCGGAAACAGTTTTTCCTCAAGCCCGGTGATGAACACCAGCGGAAACTCCAATCCTTTCGCCGAGTGCAATGTCATCAACTGCACACTGTCTTCGAATTCAGCGGCTTCGTGATCGCCAGCGTCGAGCGCGGCCTGATCGAGAAACGCATTCAGCAGCGGCACGCTGTCGTCTTCGACAGTGAATTCGCCGGTCGCAATAATCAGTTCGTGTAAGTTCTCGACACGCGCCTGACCTTTTTCGCCTTTTTCCTGCTTATGGAAATCGATCAATCCCGACTGTTTGACGACATAGTCGGTCAATTCATCAAGCGTCATGTCTTTCGTTTCGATATCGAGCCGATCGACCAACTGCAGAAATTGCGCGAGAGCATTCGCAGCGCGTGCAGGCAGTAATTTGAATTCGATAATTTCCTGCGCCGCGCGCCACATCGACACGGCTTGCGTGCGCGCATAGGTGCGAATCACTTCCACCGTTTTATCGCCGATGCCGCGTGTCGGTGTATTGATTACGCGCTCAACGGCGGTGTCATCGTTGCGATTCACCAACAATCGTAAATAGGCGACTGCGTTTTTAATTTCGAGACGATCATAAAAGCGCTGACCGCCGTAAATGCGATACGGAATGCCGCTGCGAATCAATGCCTCTTCGAGAATCCGCGATTGCGCATTCGAGCGATACAACAACGCGGCATGCGAACGTCGATTGCCGTCGCGAATCCAATCCTGCAAGCGGTCGACAATAAAACGGGCTTCATCCATTTCATTGAACGCAGCGTACAGCGAAATGGCATCGCCTTCCTCACCTGACGTCCACAGCTCTTTGCCAAGCCGGCCGTTGTTATGCGCGATCACAGCGTTCGCAGCGGCAAGAATCGTCGCGGTCGAGCGATAATTTTGTTCGAGTCGAATTAATTGCGTGGCCGGAAAATCTTTCGAGAATTGCTGAATGTTTTCGATGCGTGCGCCACGCCAGCCGTAAATCGATTGATCGTCGTCACCGACTGCGGCGGTCGGAATGCGATCGCCGGCGAGCACGCGTAGCCACGCGTATTGCACCGCATTCGTATCCTGAAATTCATCGACCAGCATGTAGCGAAAGCGCTGCTGATAATGCTGCAAAATCGCCGGGTTTTTCAGCCACAACTCGTGCGCGCGCAATAACAGCTCGGCAAAATCGATCACGCCCTGGCGATCGCACGCTTCTTCATAGGCGCGATAGACCTTGATCATCACCTGCATAAAAACATCTTTGCTTTGATGATCGAGATGCGCCGCGCGCACGCCTTCGTCTTTCTGCGAATTGATAAACCACTGCGATTGCTTCGGCGGCCAGCGCGTTTCATCGAGTTCGAGTTCGCGATGAATGCGTTTCATCATCCGCAACTGATCGTCGCTGTCGAGAATCTGAAAATTTTCCTGCAAACCCGCTTCGCGCCAATGCGCTTTCAACAAACGATGCGCAAGGCCGTGAAACGTACCCACCCACATGCCGCGCGTATTGATGCCCAATAGATGGTCGATGCGCTCGCGCATTTCACGCGCCGCTTTATTCGTGAACGTAACGGCGAGAATGCTGTACGGCGAAAAGCCTTCGGCCTGTACCAGCCACGCAATGCGATGCACGAGTACGCGCGTTTTGCCCGAGCCGGCGCCGGCGAGCACGAGCATGTTGCCGGGGTCGGCGGTGACTGCCTGACGCTGCGCATCGTTTAAATCGTTGAGGATATGCGATACATCCATAACTACATTTTCTCTATTTGAAGAGCGCTATCGCTTCAGAAACCGGCTGCGCCGCCGCTGCGCGCACGCGGATCGACAGCGCCAAAAAATAAATCGTTTTGCCACACGATCGATTCGCAGCGGCCCAACGGTGCGCCGATATAAACGTCATGACCTTTCGCGCGCAACAGAGAAATCGTATCGGGAGAGATACCGTTTTCGACACGCACGCGATCGGGTAGCCATTGATGATGAAAGCGCGGCGCGCTGACGGCGCTCGCAATATTTTGTCGATGGTCGATTACGTTGACGATGGTTTGCAGCACGACGGTAATAATCGTGCTGCCGCCGGGCGAGCCGGTCGCCATTAATAGTTTGCCGTCTTTGAATACCAGCGTCGGCGTCATCGACGATAACGGCCGTTTGCGTGGCTCGACAGCATTCGCGTCGGCGCCAACCAAACCATACGCGTTCGGCACGCCGGGCTTCGCGGAAAAATCGTCCATTTCGTTATTCAACAAAATGCCGGTGCCGGCCGCGGTAATGCCGCTGCCGTAACCGTAATTCAATGTGTAGGTATTCGATACTGCATTGCCCCAACGATCAATCACTGAGAAATGCGTGGTCTGCGTGCTTTCATACGGCGCTAGATTGCCGGGCGCTACTTCGCTCGATGGTGTCGCGCGCTCAAGCGAAATTTGCTTGCGCAAATCGTCGGCATATTTTTTCGATGTGAGTTGCGCAACCGGTACGCTGACAAAATCCGGATCGCCCAAATATTTCGAACGGTCGGCATACGCGCGCCGCTTGGCCTCAACCATCACGTGCATCGTTGCCGCACTATTCTGCCCCCAGTCGGCGATGGGATATCCTTCAAGCACATTTAAAATTTCGATTAAATGCACGCCACCGGAGGAGGGCGGCGGCATCGACGCAATTTCATAACCGCGATACGTTCCGCGCACCGGCTCGCGTTCGATCACGCGATAATTTTTTAAATCGTCGAGCGCCATCACTCCGCCATGCGTTTTGATATCGGCGATCAGGCGCGCGCCGATCGATCCTTCATAAAATGCTTTCGCGCCGCCAGTGGCGATTTGCGTCAGCGACCACGCCAGATCTTTTTGCACAAGGCGATCGCCGAAACGGTAACCACTGCCGTCGCGCTTCAGAAAGATTTTGCGCGATGCGTCATTGCGTGCGAGTCGTTCCTGTGCGTGCTGCAAAGTATTTTCGTGCGAGGGTTTCAGAATAAAACCGTCGCTCGCCAATTTGATCGCGGGCGCAATCACATCTTTCAATTTCATCGTGCCGTAGCGTTCGAGCGCATGCGTCAAACCCGCAACCGAACCAGGCACGCCGATCCCGGTATAGCCGAAATTCAACGCCTCGCTGTCGACCTCGCCGTTCGCTTTGACAAACATGTCGCGTGTCGCCGCCGCCGGTGCGGTTTCGCGGTAATCGATCGCGACGGTTTTATTTTGTTCGCGCAGATGCACGAGCA